>CALBET010001115.1 GCA_937888665.1 uncultured Acidobacteriota bacterium | reverse complement strand
GCTACATGGCTTCCCCTCTCTCCAGGCTTTGCCTGGCGCAATTTCCGCGGAAACGTCTCGTCGCATGGCGTGCGATGCCTCGCGGGTGGTCATGACCCACGCCCCGGACGGGTCGGTGCTAGATGTCGGACGCAAGACCCGCACCATCCCGCCGCACCTCCGGGCCCGACCTGGACGGGGGCGGCACTGGGGTCGACCGACGCGCACCTGGATACGGCGGGCCTCAGCATCGGCCCGCACACGGCAACACCCGACTGGTGTGGCGAACGGCTGGGCCTGGACTGGGCCATCACTGTCCTGCACCCGGCGACGGCTGACCCGGTGCACCTGGACGTTCCCGCGGGAACGCGGTCACTCACTGAAGGGAACGACATTCGGCCTGTGACCTGATGTAGCGGGACCTGTATCGGGTCCATCCATGGACCTGCACGCGACGGCCGGCGCCGAATCCGGCAGACCGGAAAGTCCGGCTATGACCGCACTGCTCACACAGCGGACAGGTCGATGACGGCGGCGTCTGGCGCTGCCTCGGTGAACAGGTCGACCATCCACTGGTGACAGGTGAGGACGAGCACCTGGTTGGTACGGGAGAGTTCGACGAAGGCGGTGGCGGCGCGCCGCGCACGGTCGAGGTCGAAGTTCACGAGCACCTCATCCACCACGACCGGTAGACGTTCGGCTTCTTCGCCCATGCTCTGGATGAGTCCGAAGCGGAGAGCGAGGTAGAGCTGCTCGCGCGTGCCGCGACTGAGCTGGTCCGGCGCTTTCCGGCGTCCGGCCTCGTCGACCACGCTGATTTCCTGCTCACCCAGGGTGACGTGCAGCCTGGTGTACTTGCCGCCGGTGAGGCGTTCGAAGAACGTCTCGGCGCGACGCACGACGTCGGGTTGGCGTTCCTCCTCGAACTTGTTACGGGCCCTGACGAGCAGGGACTTGGCCACCACGAGCTTTGACCACTGGGCTGCAAGTGCTCGGAGTTCTTCGATGAGCTCTTCGCGCCGCCCGCGCAGCCGCGAGGCGGCTTCGTCGCTCGACAGTTTTTGCATCCGCTCTTGCAGCCGCCCACGCTCTTCGTTCTGTTCTGTGGCCCGACTCGATAGCTCGGCCATCGTTGATTCGGCGTGGCGGAGCGCCTGGTCCGTCTCCTCTTTCGTCGTGGAGGTAAATTCGCGTCGCAGAGCATCCAGGTCTTGCTCGTGCCCCCAGACGGCACGCAACGCCGACAGATGCTGCTTCTGCGTCCGGTCGAGGTCCTGGCGTTCGAGGTGCTGGCGTGCCCAGAGTCGGAACTGCTCGGGGTCATCGGAGTGTGCGCGGGCGAGCAGGTCGCGAATGCGGTCGTCGACGCTCGTCCGCCGGGCGATTGCCTGCTTCAAGCTGGCGTCACGCTCTTCGGCCCCGCGCGCCGCTTCCGCGCCCGCCCGGACCGCCTCCTGTGTCTGGTCGAATCGTTGAACGATACGGTCGGCCCGTTGCGCAATCGCCATCGAAGAATCTTCGCCCACAGATCCGGCGCTGGTTCCGGAATCAGGATAGCCATCGGTCACCGTCTTGACGACCGCGTGATAGGCGTCGATGTCCTCCTTGATGGCAGCGATGCGCGCACGCTTTTCAGTCGCAGCCCGGGCAACGACACGTGCGGTCTCGACACGGGAGAACAGCTCGGGCACCGTGTCCGGCGTCAACGTCTCGGGCAGACGTTTCTCCGTGAGCCATGTCTTCCATCCACTGCCTACGGCGTCGAGAGCGGCGTGCTGGTCCTGCTGCAGTCGCCCGGCGGCCTGGAATCGCTCCCGCACACGCTCGGCGTCTTTCGCGGCTCCCCCGGCCGCGGCGAGAAGCTGCGCCCGTTCCCGTTGCCGCTCTTCATTCCCTACGAGCGCCGTTTCGACGTCGTTCAGCTGGTCGCGTCCCGGCAGCTGCCCGGCCTCGAGGTCGAGCGCCAGCGGTGGCAGTGCGGCCAGCAGCGCCGCCCGTCTCTCTTCGGCATGACGTCGCGCTTCGGCTGTGAGCCGGCTCAGTTTCAGGCCGTCGCCCGGCGTTGCTGACGACGGCGACAGCATGTAGGCGACCACTCCCAGGGCGAGGAGTGCGATGCCGATTCCAAGAATCGCCAGGTCCCTGTCCGAGACATATCCAACTGCGAGCAGCAGCGCGCCCAACACGCCCAGCGCGGCTGGCATGACGAGACGTCGCCCGGACGTCGCCGACTCAGGCTCACCACCCGCCTGCGCTTCGAGGTCTGCGCAACGTTGGGCTGCCTGGTCGTATTCGGCGAGTCGGCTACGAACGGCCTGAAGCGCCGAGCGTTGTTCGCGCAGTGCCTCAGGCGACATGCGGCTGGACGCGCCGGCGTCATGCAGTGCCAATTGGTCCCGCTGGTCCTCGAGCCGCTGATTCGCTTCGTCGAGCGCCCGCGTTGCCTGTTCTGCGTCCCGCATGCGATCCCGACCATCCGCATTCGCCGAGGCGAGACGAGTCTTCCACTGCTCCACTTCATCACGACGCGGGATGGAGGTATCGAACCCGTGCAGACGCTCTTCGCTCCACCCGGGACCTAGATCTCGCAGGGCTTGTGCGAAATCGGTCTCGTCGGCACCCAGTTCGGCGTTTCGCTTGGGCAGGTCGCGCACCGACGCGTCGAAACTGCCACGCCCCCGGCGAATCGCCTCGACCGCCGCGGCGACCTGCAGTAGCTCTTCACCCGCGATGGGACGCTCCGCCTCGTCGCGGGCACGCTGCAACGTGGCCGTAGCGGTGGCGACCAACTCGTCGGCTTCACGGCGTCGATCTTCCAGGTCGGTGAGCCTGACAATCGGGTCGTCGGGAAACCCGGTTCGATCCGGAATCTCTGACAGCCGCGTCTCGACGTCCAGCAGGGCGACCCACTCGGCCCACGAACGCTGCCGCCGATTCAGCTCCTCAAGACGCGATCGCGCGGCGGTATGGTCTGCGTCGAGCGCGGCGCCTTCTTCGTCGAGCTGGGCGCTTCGAAACACCGCGTCGCCATACTCTTGCGACTGTGCCTGCGCGTCCCTCAATTGAGTTTCGATGTCCTCCAATTCACCCAGCACCCTGGCCACCGGTTGCTTCGAGCCTCGAGGCGCAAAGATGTCTTCCGCACGCACTTTGAGTTGCTTGAGCGCCTGCGGCAACCGCGCCGCGCCGGTTCCCGCACTGTAGATGCGGCTGTTGATGCCGCTCTCATCTCCCGACTCCAGCTGCTGCAGCGCGTCGAGGTCAAACGCAAACACCGAGTGAAAGGTAGACGCGGTTGCGTGCCCCAGCAGCGCGGGCCTGGCGGCGTCTGGGACAAGGGCGCCGTCCTGGGTCGCGATGGTCACCGGACCACCCTTGCGGCCACGGTGACGTTCAACCGTGAGACGCTCACCGGCATCGGACACGAGCTCGATGCGGCCACCGTGGTTGCCGCCGGCACGCGGCGGAAAGTGTTCGGCCGCCCCACGCAGCGGGAATCCGAACAACACCATCCGGATGAAGGCCAGGAGCGTGCTCTTCCCGGCTTCGTTCGGACCATAAAACACGGTCACCGGCCGGGCCCGCGGCGAGAACGACGTCTCGCCATACTCGCCGAACCCGTCGATCTGAATGCGATCAATCTTCATGGCGTAGCGCTAGCCGCCACCTTCATCGTCGACGAGAAGCCCCAGCGCGACATCCTCGGCGGACGCCACCAGATCGCGGACATCGTCCTGCCGCGCAAGACTCCCCTCCAGATACCGGCGGGCGCGCGCATTCTCGTAGAGTGGTGCCAGTTCCTGTCGCAGGTCGGCGACGAGACCCTCGTCCCGCACCACCTCATCGGTCAGCGCCAGAAAGTCGCCGATGAAATCCTTGCCGTCGAGCAACGCCTCTCTGTCGATCTCGGACCGCGTTGCGTCGACGACCCCACCGCAGAACGCGAAGGGGTCGCGGCTGGCCCACGTGGCGTTGAGCTGGGTGACGAGCTCGTCGATGGTGCCCGTTCGTGACAACGACTCGTGCATGGCTCCTCGCCCCTGGAGGCCGATGCGATACACCACATGGCGTCCGTCAGCCTGGGTCAGGAGATCCCCGACGCGGTCTTCCAGGCCGCTGAACAGGGCACTGTCGTCGTGCAGGCCGTCAATCTGGACATCCAGCTGTTCCCATCGCACTGTGTCGACGGCAACGAACGCTGGCGATGCGGCCCCCTGCTCGTCCACGTCCACCACGTAGACGCCACGTGGCCCGCGCTCGTTCGGGTGGCGCCCCTGAGTGTTCCCGGGATAGACCACCATGGGGGCCTGGTCGCGCACGATGGTGCGGGTGTGCACATGCCCGAGCGCCCAATAGTCGTAACCGGTCGCAGTCAGATCGGCGAGCGTGCAGGGCGCGTAGGCTTCGTGACCGGGGCTGGCGTCAACGTTCGCGTGCAGCAGCCCGATGGTGAAGCGACCCGGCTCCCGGGTCGGAAAGCCCGGCAGCAGGCTGCTGCGAACCTCTCGCGTTGGGTAGCTGATGCCACAGACAACCGGACCGGACGGTGATTGCGGGTCGACCGCGATGGCCTCTGCGCTCTCGCCAAACTGATGGACATTTGAGGGCATCGGTATCCGCGCGCCCCAGCCGTCCAGCGGGTCGTGGTTGCCGTGACAGATGAAGGCGCGGATGCCGGCGTCCTGCAGGCGCGCGAGACCCCGTACGAACTGGACTTGCGCAGCCAGGCTGCGGTCGGCCCCATCAAACACGTCGCCGGCCACCAGGAGCGCATCAGCCCGACGATCGAGACACAACTGGATGAGACGCGCATAGGCGTCGAACGTCGCGCGGCGAAGCACGTCGGCTACGTGCGGATCGGTCTCACGAATGCCCTTGAATGGGCTGTCCAGATGAAGATCGGCCGCGTGTACGAAGCGAAACGTCATGTCGCGAGAGCGCCCGCGCTCCCAGGCGCCTGCGCAGTGTCGCCATAATAGTGTGAGCCGGGTGTCGGTAGCAGGTTTTCTGCACATACCGATGGGGTTGGCGCGTGCATCAGTGGACTCAGAACTCGCTCCTCTCTTTTGACCTGGAAACCACCGGGCTCAACCCCCTTGAGGACCGCATTGTCCAGGCCGCGGTGGTGCTGATTGCCACCGATGGCACGGTGTCGGACGAGAGCTGGGACGGCATCGTCAACCCTGGTGTGCAGATTCCGCCAGCGGCAAGCAACATTCACGGCATCACCACCGAGCGGGCGCGGCTCGAGGGCGTGGCACCCGTCGACGCACTCCGTCGCATAGCCCGCCTGATCGATGAGGCGGTAGAGGCCGGTATCCCGATGGTCATCTACAACGCACCGTTCGACTGGCCATTTGTGCTGGCCGACACCCAGAGACACGGCGTGACCCTCCGCAGACCCGACATCATCGATCCGCTTGTCATCGACCGGGCGATGGACCGGTATCGACGAGGCAGCCGAAAGCTGGAGGCGGTGGCCGCGCACTACGGCTGCAACCTGCTGCAGGCCCACGACGCCCGTGCGGACGCCATCGCCGCCGCGGCCATCGTGCGAGCGCAGGGCGCCCGGTATGCGGACATCGGCGCTGTCGCGCCCGACGCGCTGCAGCCGCTTCAGGCGAAGTGGCATGCGGAACACGCCGAGAGCCTGTCCCAGCATCTCGGAAAACCGATTGACCCGGGTTGGCCGCTTCCCACGAGCGCCAGCGCCCTTGGTGGGTGGCAAGAACCGAGGGTCATGAAACTGCGTTTCGACTGAACAGATCGCGCGCCACGACCGCGTGAAATCTCGGTCTTTCTCGGACTTTCGGCACAGGCTCGCGAGTGTCGGCACGGATGGGACACAGCCGACATTCTGCGCGATATACTCGCCCAGTGTGCGGACGCGCCTACGAGACCTACACCGACGAAGCGCTGGCCTTTCTCAGCTCGAACGGACAGCCGCCAAGCCTTGAATGGTTGCGCCCGAATTTCAATTTGGCTCCGACCCAAAATTCGCCCGTCGTCGTCATGCGCAATGGCACACGCACGTTCGAGGCGTTTCGGTGGGGCCTGGTACCATTCTGGGCGAAAACCGTCCAGGCCGCATCGAAGTATTCGCTGATCAACGCCCGCGGCGAAGAGATTGCAGAAAAGCGGACCTATGCCAGGCTCTTGCAGCGGCGACGATGCGTCGTGCCGCTGTCGGGCTTTTACGAATGGAAGCGAGAGGACAAGACCAAGCGTCCGTTCGCGATTCACCTGCAGAATCGATCGGTCATGTGCGTCGCCGGCGTGTGGGATCGGTGGCAGCCAGCGGGTGAACCGGATCCGATTCACTCCTTTTCCATCGTGACCACCAAGGCCAACAGCTTCATGGCCGAGATTCATGACCGGATGCCGGTGATTCTGGACGCCGAAGACATCGAGCACTGGCTTGACCCCGAAGTGCAGGAGCCGGAACACGTGCTGCCGCTTGTGCGGCCCTGCCCACCAGAGTGGCTCGCAGCTTACGAGGTGTCGACGGCAGTCAACTCGGCACAGAACAATTCACCGGTCGTGCTGGAGCCACGCACGCCGTAAGGCAGCGTAAATAAATAAAGGTAACAACTTACGTGTCTTTGACGGCGCGTGGAC
>CALBET010001114.1 GCA_937888665.1 uncultured Acidobacteriota bacterium | reverse complement strand
TGCATGTGCGGCGACATCGGACACTGGGTCAGACGCGTCGAGCACTTCCCGGATGTGATAGGTCGGCTTCCCCTGCGACTCGTGGTACGTCCGCGCCTGCATCTCAGCCAGCAAGCCCAGCGTCAACAGTTGCAGCCCCGTGAACAGCAGCAAGATGCCGAACAGGAGCAAGGGGCGGTTGCCGATCGACTGGCCCTCGAAGAGCCTGACGTAGACCAGCCATCCCGTAACCACCGTGCCGGCGGCACCCATGAGCAGCCCGACCAACCCGAAGATCTGGAGTGGTCGTGTCGAGTAGCTCAACAGAAATTTCACGGTCGCCAGATCGAGGATCACCCGGATGGTCCGGGAAATGCCGTACTTTGACGTGCCGTGCTGACGCGCGCGATGGTTGACGACCACCTCGGCAACACTCACACCCCGTTCGCTGGCGATGGCCGGTATGAAGCGGTGCATCTCACCGTAGAGCCGAAGCGACCTGACCACTTCGGCCCGAAAAATCTTCAGCGAGCACCCGTAGTCGTGCAGCCGCACGCCAGTCGCGCGTGAGATCAGGGCATTGGCGAGCACCGATGGCAGCCGGCGAGACAGCCACGCGTCCTTTCGGTCCTTTCGCCACCCGCACACGATGTCGTAGCCTTCTTCGAGCTTCTCGACCATGCGTGGAATGTCTCGCAAGTCGTTCTGCAGGTCCCCGTCGGCCGTGACGATGAGTCGTCCCCTGGCTCGCGCGAACCCGGCGCTGAAGGCGGCCGTCTGACCAAAGTTCCTCCGCAAGCGGACGATACGCAGCCGCGGATCTGTCGCTTGGAGGCGAGCCAGGCGAGCAAAGGTGTCGTCGGTGCTGCCGTCATCCACCAGCACCACCTCGAACGAACGACCCCAGGTCTCCAGGGTATCGGTCAGCTCGCGACAGAGCGCCTCGACGTTGAGGGCCTCATTGAGGAGCGGAATGACGACCGAGAGCTCTGGACCCATGAACTTGGTGGTGGCTGAAACGGCCAGGAATTCGTGGCTGGACTTCAGCGAAATTATAGGGTCAGCGTCGATCGAACGTCAACACAACTCGTTGTACCGAAGCAGGTTACACGTTGTCCGGGGGCGCCGTCGAAGGGCTCTGCTGGCGCCGGCGTCGGAGCGCGTAGGCGGCGGCGACCAGGAGGACGAGCGTCACCAAGGCGATCGACACCATGAGCCCGTCGGTGTGCAGGAAGTCGATGGCCTGGTCGCCGTAGCGCACGGCCAGGGCTCCCTCCCCGAAATAGCGGATCCCGCGGCCCACGGCGACGGCGCCGCAGAACGTGGCTGTCGGAACCTTGGCCACCCCCGACAGCAGCACGAACACCTTGAACGGCGTGGGCGGGGGTAACAACGCCGGCACCACCACGGCGAGCACGCCAAATCGCTTGAACCAGCGCATCGCCTGCGCGATACGCGGTCCCGCAAACCGTTTGCGCAGAAGTGCCTCCCCCCCGCGCCGGCCGAGCACGTAGAGCACCAGGCACCCGCAGACCGACCCCAGGGTGGCCATCGCCGCGTAGTACGGCATCAGCGCCTCGTTCCGCGCCACCATCATGACGAGGAGCACGTCGTTGATTTCCGGCAGCGAGATGAACGAGGAGTCGAGGAAGGCCACGGCGAACAGGCCCGGCCCCCCGAGCGCGGACGCAAACCCCTCGACCCAACTGACCAATCGACTCATGGGGATTCTGTGAAAACCTGACGATTCCGCACGGCCGGAGGAACCGACCGCGCGGCGTCCAAGTATAGCTGACACCAGGAAG
>CALBET010001113.1 GCA_937888665.1 uncultured Acidobacteriota bacterium | reverse complement strand
GGCGCGTGGACGCACTCCTCATCGGGGGTGCCATGGCCTACACATTTTTCAAGGCCAGGGGACTCGCGGTGGGACGCTCGCTCGTCGAGGACACCCTCATCGACGCCACCCGAACTATCGAGAAGACCGCGGCCGAACGAGGCGTGCGTCTCGAGTTGCCGTCTGACCACGTGGTCGCCGCTCGGCTGGAAGCTGACGCGGCGCACGACACGCTGGCCGTCGACGACCCTGCCATCGGCGATCGACTCGGTGTGGACATCGGTCCGGAGACGGCTCGGCGATACGCCAACATTATTGGCGAGGCCAAAACGGTGTTCTGGAACGGCCCCATGGGCGTTTTCGAGATCGACGCATTCGCACCGGGCACCCTGGCCATTGCCAACGCCGTAGCAGACAGCGGCGCCCGCTCCATCGTCGGCGGAGGCGACTCGGTGGCCGCCATTGGCCGGGCAGGGGTCGGCGACCGGATCACACACATCTCGACCGGGGGCGGCGCGTCGCTCGAGCTACTTGCTGGCCGGCGTCTTCCCGGTCTCGACGTGCTACCCGACGCTGCCGAAGGAACCGACTGATGCGAACACCATTTGTGGCCGCCAACTGGAAGATGCACAAGACCGTCCAGGAGGCGATCGACTACGCGCGCAACTTCGTGCCGTTGGTTGCCAGCGTGTCCGATGTGGACATCGTCCTGGCGCCGCCGTTTCTCGCGCTGCCCGCACTGGTCGAGGCCACTGAGGGGAGCCGCGTCGGCGTGGCAGCGCAGAACGTCAGCGCCGAACCGAACGGTGCGTTCACCGGCGAAGTCAGCGTCGGCATGCTGGGCGCCGCCGGGGTCACCCAGGTCATCATCGGCCACTCGGAACGCCGCCAGCTCTACGGCGAGACGGACGCCGGCGTCAACGCCAAGACCCGGGCCGCCATCGACGCCGGACTGACACCCATTGTGTGTGTCGGCGAAACGCTGGATGAGCGGGAGGCCGACCGGACGTTCGACGTGCTCGACCGGCAGGTCGGCGAGGGGCTCGCCGGTCTGACGCCGGAGCAGGTGGCGGCACTGGTCGTCGCCTACGAGCCGGTCTGGGCGATCGGGACCGGCCGGGTCGCAACGCCGGACCAGGCGGACACGGTCCACCGGCACATCCGGGAGCAACTGACGTCCCAATTCGGCGACGCGGCCGCGTCCGGATGCCGGGTAATTTATGGCGGTAGCGTCAAACCCGCCAACGCCATGGAGTTGATGGCGCTCGCCGACGTTGACGGCGCGCTCGTCGGCGGGGCCAGCCTCGACCCGGCCAGTTTCGCGGCAATCGTCACGGCCAGCCGTCCGTCCACCACATAAGACGTTATAATCGAAGATCATGTTGAGCATTCTTCTTACCGCGCTGTATGTGGTTGTGTGCCTGCTTCTGCTCGCCGTCGTCCTGATGCAGCAGGGCAAGGGCGGCGACATCGCCGCCGCGTTCGGAGGGAGCGGGAGCCAGACAGCCTTCGGCGCGCGCGCCGGCGCCACGGTCTTGACCCGCGCCACCACTGTGCTGGGCGCCCTGTTCATGGTCGGTTCCATGACGCTGGCGATCATGGGACAGCGCGGCACGGGGTCAATCCTCAGCGGGATCGACGGTCCTGGATTCGAGCAAGCTGCGCCGGCGACCCTGCCCGTCGACATAGCCCCCGTGGAGGAAGCCGAGCGAACCGAGGCCCCCGCGGAGCCGGAGACCCCGACCGAAGAGCCTGCCGACACCCCGGCGGAGCCGCAGTAGCGGCCCAGACGGTATCCAAGACAGTTCTCAATTTACGCGGAAGTGGCGGAACTGGCAGACGCACTAGCTTGAGGGGCTAGCGAGCCAATGGCTCATGGGGGTTCAAATCCCCCCTTCCGCACCAGATTCCAGAAAGGCCAGCATTTGCTGGCCTTTTTCGTGTTTGGGGCGGTAAAAAGCTAACGGATAGCTAACGAACGCGGGCACCCCGCCTTGGATGCGTGCCGCGAAGCCCCCAGCAGCACGTGGTGACACGCGGCCAGTGACGCCACGCGTCAACCGATTTACGTGTCTCGGTCGCCGCTCCCCTTGATGTGATCGTGTCCATCCGCAAACAAGATGTTAAAACTGGTGAGCGACCCGTAGCAGCCGCTGACATACCCCTGCAGCTTCACCTTCACATCGTCAGGGAGATCCGACGCGTTCACCTGCTGCTCGAGCGTCCGCAGGCGGTTCCGCACCATCACAACCTTGTGGAAGAATGTTTCGATGGGCCAGCTCTTCTCCTGCCCACCGTCACCGGCGGGGCGCAGCACAAGCGTGCCGCCCCGCCACCTCTCGGCCGGCACGACCGGCGTGATGCCGGCTTCCTCGCGGATGATGCGCCGTAGCAGAAACTCAAGATCGTCGGAATCGGGGGGCATGGGGGGCGCAATCCTCTCTCGCTCGCTCACGATGGGAAACGGGGCGGACGACACACCGCGCACACGGGGACCTGTTGGCGCTGCCGGCGGCCCGCCGGACGCCGCCACCTGGGGACCACCGCGGTAGTTGTGCTCGCTGTGGCAGTAGCCACACGCTACGCGAATGGCTCTGCCCTCACCATCCGCGGCAATCACGGTGTGCATGCGGTCCGTCTTGCACACACGGCAATAATCCTCGATCGACGCGCCCGGTCGATGTGTTCGCTCCTGTGCCATATCGCCCATGATCTCACGGTCCCTGTCGCGGCCGAGCCGACTTTTGTCGGCGATCGACGTTGCTTCCACTGTCTCGCTCAGGTCCTTTTCCAGATTTGCCAGTCTCTGCGCCTAAGACCTAATAGAATGCCACTCATGGGAGGCAGCCCGGCGGCCGTGCGACTTCCGGCGATGGTCGAAACCACTCTTCACGCGTTTCTCGCCGGAGTCCGCGAGCGGTTCGGGCCGAGAGTCGCTGAGATCCGCCTCTTTGGCTCGTATGCTCGCGGCGATGCCACCGAAGACTCTGATGTTGACTGCCTCGTCTTGCTCGATCGGGTGGACCAAGACGACGACCGGGCGATCACCAGTCTGGCAGCCGACCTCACGTGGCAGATCGCTGGGGTTGTCGTGTCCCCCATGACCATGTCGGTCGCAGAGTTCGAGGCCTGGAAGGCGCTGGAACGCCGCACGCCACTGGAGATCGAGCGCGAGGGGATTCCGCTGTGATCGGCGAGAACAAACGGGCCAATGTCGCGTCGGAGCTTGGTCGCGCCGACGAGTCCATGCGCGCCGCCCGCGTACTGGTCGACGCGGCGCTACTCCACGACGCGGAAAGCCGCCTCTACTACGCGATCTACCACGCAGCCGTCGCGCTCCTGCTCACCGAGGGCCTCGAGGCCGACTATGGCCGCAACTTCGTGCTGACGGAAGCGGCGCTCCGGGAAGATCTCGCCTCCTGCCAGGGATTCCTCGACCGCGCGCGCAGTTCCATCGCCGGATTCCTCGGGTAGCGGCGCTCATTCCCGCGCCCCCACAGCGCAGCTCTACGCCTGCCCCCGATACCGATAGACCCCAATGGCGAGGATCTCCCGCAGGGCGACGATCGCGTCGTTCAATCTCCATCGGAGCCGGTTCAACGGTCAGCCCAGAACCGCCGAACCCGCTAACCAGTCACGGCCTTGCCTCAAGTGTCCAGGTCGGGCAAGGCCTCAACGTAGAGTCTGGACTACCACGCCGCGTTCACCTGCTGCTCGAGCGTCCGCAGACGGTTCCGCACCATCACAATGTTATCCAACGCGGGTGATAAGCTGGCGCCCATGCTGCGGGCTCCCACTTCGCTCGGCGGCGTCACGGGCCTCACACGTGTCAGGGGCGCCCTCCTCGCGTGGTCTCTCATCTGCCTCGCCGCCGGCCCGTTGTCGTCCACAGCCCGTGCCGGCTGGCAGACGAGCGACGAGAGCCCCAGAGGCCTTGGCCCCTCACCGCGCTATGAAGCCCTCCGAGAAGCCGAGGTCTCGCATGTCGGGCAGGTCCGAAACGGCCACGTGCGGCTGGATCGGTTCGATCTCGAACTGACGGACGGCCAGTTGTATCTGGCCCCTTCCGTCGGGGGATCGGCCCCAGCGTTGGTCTTTCTCGGCGACGGTGTGCTGCGGGGGTACCCCCCCGACGCAGTCGAGCATCACCAGCTTCACAAACTGTCGGATGAGCACTCTGTCGAGGAGACCTTCGACCGGCTGGTCTTGTGGTCGGTCGGGAACATCACCGACCAGCTTCGCACCCTCGCGACACCGGCCCAGGACGACGAAGAAGAAGACGACGACAACACCGACACCGCCAACCGACTGCTGGAGAGGCGACGCAAGAGCCGACTCGAACAGCAGCTCAGCAACCCCGAGGGCCGGGTGCTCGCGGACCTGCTGCAGCGTCAGGCTGGGACGCTCGATCCGGACCACACCTATGTTCTTGTCGACCTCGACAGCAAGGATCACGGGTGGCTGACGCTCGAGATCGAACCGAACGAACCTGAAGAGGTGTGGCTCTATCGATACGATCGTCGGCGGGTGACCGACACCTGGATGCATTTCCATCGGCTGGGCGACTACCCCGCAGGCCACGCATCGACGGTACTCGACGGGTTCGCTGTCGACCCCGACTCGCTGACGGTAGAGGACGACGAGGTCACCGGCGCTATGCTGGGGCTGGCCGTCCGGCCGCACAGGCCGGACCGTGGACGAGCCCCGCGTGTCTCGGTGCCTCGAGCCGATGTGGACCTGGCGCTCGACAATGACGGTAATGCCCTCGGGACAGCCGCGCTACTGGTCGAGCCCCTGGAGCCGACCCGCGGGCTCCGGCTGCTCATCAGCTCCACACTGGAAGTGACCGACGTTCGCTGGCGACGGGACGACTCCGCTGGCAATCCCCACACCGCGCTCCTCAACCGTCCCATCCCCGGCGACGCCGCTCCAGAGCCGGACCAGCCGACCCCGGCGGTCGGTGAACAGCTGCATTTCGTGCAGGAGCGCCACCGCCGGATTCTGGACGAGGACCGTTTCGAGCCGTGGGTCACTGTCACGCTCCCGCGCACGGCGCCAGCCGGCGAACGGTTCATTCTGGAGGTGGCCTACGAGGGCGAGCTGATCGAACGGGACCGCCAGACTCTGGATTTCGTGCTCAAGGACACGCTGTCCTGGCGTCCACGTCACCCGGACGGCCCCTCTAGCCGATTGGATCTCACGTTCAGGGTGCCGGAGCGTTACCGGGTCGCGAGCGGCGGCATCCTGGTCGACGAGCGGGTGGACCAAGACACACGCCTCATGCGCTGGGTCACGGCCGAACCGGTCCGGAGCATGTCGTTTCACTATGGCGAATTCGACGTGACCGAGGTGACACGCGAGGGTCTCCCGGCGGTCTCGATCTACGCCAACGACAACCATCTCGGCTTCGCTCCCGGCAATCGGGAAAAAACCATCCACGACCTGGTGACCGCGATCGAGTTCTACAGCGACTACTTCGGCCCATACCCGTACGACTCGCTGCTGGTGAGCGAGACACAGACGCAGAACGGCCAGGCGTTCCCCGGGCTCGTGCTCCTGTCGTATCAGGCGTTCGGCGAACTGCACACAGGCGAGTCGGAGCTCTTCCGAGCACACGAAGTAGCGCACCAGTGGTGGGGCGCCGGCATCGATTGGGCTGGGTATCGCGACCAATGGATGACGGAAGGATTCGCTCAGTACTCCGCCGCCCTCTTTACGCGGGACGCGCTGGGCGCGCCAGATCAGTTCTCGGACTTGATCAACGCGTGGCGACTCGATGTCATCGGCGAGGGTCACGTAGGACAAGGCCAGGGCGTGCACTACGGGTTTCGGCCCGACATTTTGCGCCGCAGCGACGCACACGAATCAGGACCGCTCGTGGTCGGGTTCCGACTCAACACCGCGGACACGCCGTTCGACTACCGGGTGCTCGTCTACGAGAAGGGCGCCTACATCCTGCACATGCTGCGGTCGATGTTGTTGGACCCCGAGACAGGCGACGACAGCCGGTTCCGCGCGCTGATGCGCGGGTACGCCACCGACCACGTTGGCGGCGTCATGTCCACGCAGTCGTTCGAAACGGCCGTCTCCGAAGCGTTCGGCGAACCCATGGACTGGTTTTTCGACCAATGGGTCTACGGTGTGGAGGTCCCTACCTACCGCCCCGATCTCAAGGTGAGCCCGCTCATCGACAGCCCCACCTCGTTTGTGCTGCGCGGTCGTATCAGGGTGGAGGACGTGTCGGACGGGTTCAAGATGCCGGTGCCGATCCGGATCACCTTTGACGACCACCCGCCGATGACCCCCCGGGTCTGGGTGGACGCCGCCGAAGTGGACGTGGAGCTGGCGCTGCCGGCCAAGCCGACTCGGGTGGAGTTCAACGCGGGACACGCCGTCCTGGCCAAGGTGCGGTAGCCCCCTGGGCGTCGGGTTGACAACCCGCCCGGTCCGGCCGACAATCCACGTTCACAACAGTCTGAGCGTGGCCGCCCCCAGACGGTCACCGTTTGTAGCAGATGGTTCGGATCCCAGTTTTCGCAAACAGTTCGGATTTCGGTACATATGCGCGATTTGCAGGCGGTCCACGCCTTCGTCGAGAAGCACCGGCGTCGGCGCCAGAGCAACAAGGTGCTGCACGGCCATCCATCACCGGTGCATTGGCTGGAGCAGGACCTGGCCATGGACGACGTCCTGCGGGCCCGCAAACGGGCGAACCGGGACATCCGGAAGCGGGTCAATCTGTACGTGGGCACGCCCTATTGCCTGCCAACCGAGCCGGATCGATGCGGTTTCTGTCTGTTCCCCAGCGAGATCTACACGGGCCATCGTCAACTCGACGAATACCTGGGCTACCTCGAGCGCGAAGGCGACATGTTCCGGGATCACTTCGCTGGGACCGAGCTGGCCAGCATCTATTTCGGCGGCGGCACGTCGAACCTGTACAAGGCTGACCAGTACCCGCGACTGATGGACGTGGTTCGGGGGGTGTTCGAGATCCCACCGCACATCGAGGTCACGCTCGAAGGCATTCCCCAGACGTTCAGCCACGACAAGCTGCTGGGTATGAAGCAGAGCGGCATGAACCGCATCAGTATGGGCGTTCAACAGCTCGACGACGAGTTGATCAAGGCCAGCGGGCGCAAACAAACTGCGGCGCAGGTGTACCGCACCCTCGAGTCGTGCGACGCCCTGGGTCTGCCGGCCAGTGTCGATCTGATCTTCGGCTGGCCGAACCAGACCCTCGACGTCATGGTGCGCGACCTCGAGGCGATGGCCGCCACCGGGGTCACCCACATCACCCACTACGAGCTGAACGTCGCGGGCCGGACTGATTTTTCCCGAAACCGGCGGGGGGAGCTCCCTTCGACTGAGGACAACCTCGAAATGTATCGGGTGGGCAAAGCGGTCCTCGAATCGTGTGGCTACACCCAAGTGACGCCGTACGACTTCGAACGGCAGGATGGCGAACTCGCGAGTTCGTATCTGTACGAGGAGCTCTTTCGGCAGCCGTTTCAACAGGACGAGCAGGGGCCGATCGGATTCGACGCCTGGGGCTGGGGTTACGCCGGGATCTCGTTCTTCTTCGGCACGCCGCAGTCCCCCGGGTGGGCGTTCATGAACCAGGTGCGCATCGACGAGTATTTCCGCGCGATTCGCGACGGGCAGTTCCCCGTGATGCGCGGATTCCACTACACGCCGGCCGATCTTCGGCTACACCTGCTGTTTCAGGAATTGCAAGGCATGTCGGTCGATCGCGAGGCGTATCGACACCGCTTCGGTCTCGATGTGGTCGACGAGCACCGCGTGGTCTGGACGGCGTTTGAAGATCTCGACTGGGTCGAGATGTCACGTGACCGCATCACACTGATTGGCGACGGCGTGTTCTACCTCCCGCTCCTGCAGACCGCCCTCGCGCACGATCGCAACGAACAGATGCGGCGGAAGCAGTCGACGACGAGCGTGGCGGTGCCCGCCGCCCCGCCCCGCCCGCTCGCCGCAAGCGCAGTGGACTCGGCGCCGGTGCTGTCCCGGGCCTGATTCCTGCCTACCCGGTCGCGGCGTGGACAGCGTCAGCGATGGCGAGTATCCGTTGCGCGGAGGCGATGACCGGACGCTCGATCAGCTTCCCTTCAACCAGCAGGACCCCTCCCTGGTTGGCGTCGTACGCCTCCACAATATGTCTGGCCCACGCCACGGCATCCGCGTCGGGAGAAAAGGCATCCTGGATCACAGGCACCTGGGTCGGATGAATCGCGGCCTTCCCGGTGAATCCGAGACGGCGCACGGCGCGGGCCTCCTCACCCAGTTGTCCCGGAGCCGACACGTCCATGAACGGCGTGTCCATGGCGTCGGCGCCGACGAGCGCCGCCGCGGCGACCACCCTGGATCTGGCGTAGAGCAACGCGTCCCACTCGATCGCGCACCCCAGCTCCGCCGACAGGTCGACCGCCCCGAAGAACAGGACGGCAATATTCGGTGAGGCCGTGGCGATGGTGTTGGCCGCGGCCAGGCCCGACGCCGTCTCGATCTGCACGATGAGCGGCAGCCCGGCACACCCCGGTCCGAGCCGGCGCGCCAAGGCCGTCAAGGTCTCGGGCCCGCTGACTTTCGGAACCATCAGCGAATCGGGGCGGACGCCGGCCCTGAGCAACGCCGTCAGATCCCGTTCTCCGAGATCAGAGTCCGGCTCGTTGATCCGCAGCATCACTTCGGCCCGACAGGCGGGCCGCTCTCTCAACAACTCGAGCGCCTTCTCGCGGGCCTCATCCTTCTGCGCAAAGCTGACACCGTCCTCCAGATCGAGACAGACCGCGTCGGCGCCGGTCGCCACCGCTTTCGCGAAACGGTCGGGGCGGACAGCTGGCACAAACAACACTGAACGGCGCACTCGTCGTGTGGACATATCTGAGAGACCATCCTCGCCCGCTACGCCGGGACGGCGGCAAGCATGTCGGAGAACGCGGTGACCCGCGGGTGATGCTCCAGGTCGCGGAGCCACTCGAGCGCCTCGGTCGCGGCGGCCGGGGACACGGCCCGCTCGGCGCAGGCGCGAAACTTGTCTCCCAGCTCGTCAGCGATCGGCGGACGATTCGGATAGCCTCGAGCGCCGCGCACACGCCGCTCAAGCGATGCGCCCTGCCGAAGCCGCACTCTGACGACCGCCTCGGTCAGTGGGGGTTGATCGACGCCCACCCCCGGATCGACGCGCATCGTGATGCGCGGCAACAGCGCGTGTATGACCGGGTCGGAAAGACACGACTCGAACGTCTGGATGTTCACGCGGCCGTAGGCCACCGCCGCCGCCGCGCAGAAGTGCATGCTGAATTTCCCTTCCAGCCCGCTCGTGGGCCGGTCGTGAATCAGCACCGTCGGCGTCACGCTGTCCACCAGCACCTCCACCGCCTCGACGTCGTCCGGCGTGAACCGATATTCGGCGCGCAGGTCGATCAAGGTGTCGATGGTCGGGTGGGTCCCGGCACAGGACGGATACAGCTTGACGGTGATGCCGCCGTCGATGATCTCCCAGGCGTGACCCAGCGCCGCCACACCGTCGCCGATGGTCTCACGCCTAGACTGCATGGCGACCAGCAGCCCTTGTGAGCCGTCGATGGCATGCTCGGACGCGGTGAAGCCGGTGTCAGCCAGCAGCGCCGCCAGCACGCCATTGCGACCAGCGAGCCCGGCCTGCAACGGTTTCACCATGGTGCCGAAGCTCTCCTTGAGGCCGGACGCCTCGGACGCGGCGATCGCCATACTGCGGGTCGCCGTGCCGGCGTCCTGCCGAAGCAGCCGGGCCGCCGCCGCCGCGGCGCCAATGCTTCCGAGGCTGCTGGTGGCGTGCCATCCACGCTCGTAGTGCGTCGGATTCATGGCTCGACCGAGCACCGCCTCGACCTCGAAGCCAACGCAGTACGCGTCGAGGAGTGCCGCGCCCCCAGCGTCAGCGAGTTCGGCGACCGCCAACCCGGCGGCGACGAGCGGCGCGCTCGGATGGGCCATCGACACAAAGCACATGTCATCGAAGTCCAGGGCGTGCGCGGCCGTGCCGTTGGCGAGGGCCGCCCAGCCGGCGCCGGTCCGCTCGCCGGTACCCAGCACGGCGCATCGGGCGGCGCCGCCCTCGACCCGAGCCACGTCCCGTACCAGCCGGGCCGCCGGTTCAATCGACCCGGCCAGCATGACCCCGACGGTATCCAGCACGGCATTGCGCGCCGCCACCCGGGCCGCCGGGGGGACCACGGCCGTCGCCACGAACTCGCCGAAGTGCGTCAGGACCGGTGTGGTCGATGCAGTCACCATGTTGCTCCTTGGGCGCGGGCAGCGAGGCCTCGATGCGGTGGGGGCCGCTTCAGTGTCCGTAGGTCGTGGCCATCTCGGCAAGGCGTTCTTGGATCTGCGCCTCGGGCATCCAGCGACCGTTCACCATCACTCCGCCTCGGCTCGCGACGTTGGCAATATCGTCGATCGGGTTCGCGGTCAACAGAAGTAGGTCGGCGCGATGCCCCACGGCGACAGACCCGAAGTCATCAGTCGCGTGGAAGTACTCGGCCACCCGGCGCGTGCCCGTCTCAAGGACCTCGTACGGGGTCATGCCGAGTTGAACCCACAACGCCATTTCACGGTGCATCGCGAACCCAGGAACGCTGAAAATCTGCGGCGAGTCGGTACCCAGCAGCAGCGGCGCGCCACCCTCGTGCAGCGCGGTAAGAATCGACCGCCGGAGGTCGCTCACCCGCCGGTTCGTGGCCGGGTCGCTCGCGGCGAGCCGCTCATCCACCGCGCGGTCCCACTGCTCGACCATTTCGGGCGGCATGTG
Organism: uncultured Acidobacteriota bacterium; assembly: GCA_937888665.1. GTDB lineage: Bacteria > Acidobacteriota > Vicinamibacteria > Vicinamibacterales > UBA8438 > UBA8438. The sequence continues at coordinate 238 of CALBET010001113.1, read as the reverse complement.
TTGCACCTCGGGCCGCTCCGCGCGGAGCTCGGCCGCAGACTGATGCCCGTAGAATGCGGTCTCCCAGAGCACCATCGTCGGCACGACCCATGCCCCAGCGGCCCGGGTGGCTCGCACGAGCTCGGGAATGCGTGCTTCATCGACCACATCGAGCAGGGCCCCGCTGCCCTCGATTCCGGGCGCCTCGGCCGGCTGGTCGTCGTCGGGCACCAAGGCCTCGAGGTAATTGTCGAGGTGG
>CALBET010001112.1 GCA_937888665.1 uncultured Acidobacteriota bacterium | reverse complement strand
CGCGGCCGTGGTCAGGCGCGCTCTCTTCTCGCGCGTGTATGGCCGGTTCATGGACCGACCCTCGAGCCGCGAGCGGATCGAACCGTTCATCGCGCAATACGGGCTCGACTCCACTGAATTCGAGAAGACTCCGGCCGAGTTCGTCTCCTTTAACGACTTCTTCAGTCGCCGGCTCCGCGCGGGGGCCCGACCGATCGATGCAGACCCCGCTCATGTGGTGTTCCCCGCGGACGGCCGTCACCTGGGAATCGCGAACGTCGCCGACGCAAACGGCGTGTACGTCAAAGGTCAGGTATTCGACCTGCGCGGCTTGCTCGGCGACGCCCGTCTCGCCGAACGCTACCGTCGTGGCACGATGGTGATCTCCCGGCTGTGCCCGGTTGACTACCACCGCTTTCACTTCCCCGCGGCCGGCACGCCCTCACCCGCCGCGCTCATTCCGGGAACCCTCTTCTCGGTCAATCCCATCGCGTTACGTCGACATGTCAACTACCTGAGTCAGAACAAACGCTTTCTCACGGTGCTGCAATCCCAGACGGCCGGACAAATCCTGAGTCTCGAGATTGGGGCCACCAACGTGGGCAGCGTCGTCCAGACTTACCCTCCTGACGAGCGGGTCGCCGCGGGCGGAGAGAAAGGGTTCTTTCAATTTGGTGGCTCGGCGACGGTCACACTCTTCGAACCCGGGACCGTCGCGCTCGCGGATGATCTCCAGCGCTACTCCAGCCAACACCTCGAACTCTATGCCCGGATGGGGGACGCGATGGGGCGTGTGGTGTGAGGGGGATGTCCTGCCCGGACAGCGTAGAAATGAAAAAAGGGCGCCCCGAAAGGCGCCCTGAGATTCCCCCGCGTTGCAAGTTTGTTGCAAGTTAGGAAGCGAAAAAGTGGTCGGGGCGAGAGGATTCGAACCTCCGACCCCCCGGTCCCGAACCGGGTGCTCTACCAGGCTGAGCCACGCCCCGACACAACTTCCTAGTCTACATCAGCGAGGCTTTCGAGGGCGAGCGCCTGGGTCGCCTCAAGCGCCGCGTGGTTCGTCCAGTCGGTCTGCAGCGGGGTGACCGACACCCATCCCGCCTGGATGGCGGCGTAGTCGGAGGTCGTCGTTGATACCGGAGATCACCAGATCAGGCACCTCGCCCAGCACGTCGGTGATGCCAACGTTGACGCAGTCGGTCGGGGTCCCGTCCACTGAGTACCAGCCCTCAGAGACGCGGGTGAGGCACAGCGGTCTCCTCACCGTGAGGGCGTGACTGACGGCGCTACTCTCCTCGGCCGGGGCCACGACCGTGACCTCCCCCACTGCGGCGAGCGCATCAGCCAGAACCCGGAGCCCGTCGGCATCGACACCGTCGTCGTTGGTGACGAGTATGCGAGGCATGGTCAGCGGGCGTCCGGGGTGATGCCGTAGGGGCGGGCCCATTCGAGACCGGTGAGGGTGTCACTGAGGGGACGATATTCGCAGGCCACCCACCGGTCGTAGCCGGCGTCGTCGAGCACCTCGAACAGATACGGATAGTTGACCTCCTGGGTCGCGCCCGGTTCGTGCCGTCCCGGTACGCCGGCGATCTGGATATGGCTGATGATGTCGAGGTTCGCCTTGATGGTTTCGGCCAGATATCCCTCCATGATTTGCATGTGGTAGACGTCGTATTGCAGGAACACGTTGTCCTCCCCCACCAGATCGATAATCCGCCGGGCCTGGGCCGACCGGGTGAGGAAGTAGCCCGGGTTGTCCTGGGTATTCAACGGCTCCAGGAGAAGCCGGACCCCGAGAGGCCGAGCGGCCGCGGACGCTCGCCGGAGGTTCGAGACGAAGGTGGTCTCCGCCCGCGAGTCGTTTGTGCTTCCGGCGAGGCAGTGAATTTGACCGCAGCCGGCCGCCCCGGCGTACTCCAGCGCACGGGCGAATCCGGCCTCGAAGTCTGACTCCTGTCCGGGCAGGGCCCCGACGGCGGCCGGCACGTTGAAGAGCACCGCCTCGAGACCGCTGGTGCGATAGGCCTGTGCGATCTCGGCGCTGGTCTGGCCGTAGGGGCTCTGTATTTCCGCGCCACGAAATCCGACACGGGCCGCGACCTCGAATCGTTCGAGCATGTCGACTTCGCCGAACATCATGGAGAAATTTCCGGCCAGTTTCGGCATGGTGTCCTTTTCGTCCCTCGTCGGGTCCTCGCACACGCGCGGCTCATTATACGACCAGCCCTTCGTGCGCCGCGGTCGCTGGTTGAGGGGGCACCCGGCGAGGGGTATCATCGACGACAGATGGTTCTCGCCTCGTCACATTCGACCGCGTTCGACGCGGTATTGCTGATCAGCTTCGGCGGACCGCAAGGGCCCGACGACATCCGTCCCTTCCTGGCGAACGTGCTCCGTGGTCGGCGCGTATCCTCCGGCCGGGTCGAGGAGGTGGCTCATCACTACGAGCTGTTCGGGGGCGTGTCCCCGCTCACCGAGCTGACGCTGCGGCAGGCCGACGGCCTTCGCGCCCGTCTCGAGCGCGACGGCCCGCCGTTGCCGGTCTACGTGGGCATGCGCAACTGGCATCCCTATCTCGTCGACACACTGCGGGAGATGCGTCAGGCGGGGGTTCGCCGCGCGATCGGATTTATCCTCGCCGCGCACCGGTCCTACTCAAGTTGCGAGCAGTACAAACGCAACGTCGTGATCGCCCGGCGAGCGCTCCGGGATGCCGCGGTCGGTGATGTGGAAGTGACCTACGTCGGGGATTGGCACGACCACCAGGGGTTCGTCGGAGCCTGCGTGTCACGGGTACGGGCAGCGCGCGAGACCTTGCCGGAGCCGCTGCGGGGCCGAGCCCGTCTCGTCTTCACCGCACATAGCATTCCGGTCAGCATGGCCGAGGGGAGCCGCTACCGCGAACAGTTACTCGAATCCGCTCGGCGAATCGCGTCAGGCGCCGGGCTCGTCGACTGGACGCTCGTATTTCAGAGTCGGAGCGGTCGGCCGCAGGATCCGTGGCTGGAGCCGGATATTTGTGACTACCTGCGGGCCGAAGGCGAGCGCGGGCTCGACGCTGTGGTGATCTGCCCCGTCGGCTTCGTATCCGACCATATCGAGGTGCTCTACGATCTCGACCACGAGGCTGCGGCGGTGTGTCGGGAGGTCGGTATCGAAATGCGCCGCGCCCCCGCCGTGAATGACGATCCCCAGTTTCTCGATCTGATGGCGGACATGGTCCGACGCACCGTGGACCGCTACCGCGGCGGACGTCCGCTCCCTGTGTGCGCGGAGCGCGAGCCCGACTCGGCGTAGTGGCAGGTGAACCTGAGCGGGCCTGAGCGCCCTTGCGAGACGGAAGGGAGCGGTGCGAGGCGGACGCGTGGCGCCCGCCTCGCACATGCTTGAGGGCTAGCCGTGGGCTAGCCGGCGACCGCGACGGGTGCGCAGTGCTTGTCGAACGCGGCCGTCAACTGCGCGGCGATGGAACCCGCTTCCTGGTTCTCGATCTGGTGCCGCTCCATCATGTAGATCAGCTTGCCGTCCTTGAGCAGGGCGATCGCCGGTGACGACGGCGGGTACCCGGTGAAGTAGCCTCGGGCACGCTGGGTGGCCTCGGTATCGGCTCCGGCGAACACGCTGGCGACGTGGTCCGGCTTCACGCTGTGTTGTAACGCTTGCGCCACGCCGGGGCGCGCCTTCCCGGCGGCGCAGCCGCACACGGAATTCACCACCACCATCGTCGTGCCTGGGGTCTGGGTGATCGCCTCGTCAACCTCTCCGGCCGTCTTCAACTCACGCACGCCGAAGCGTGTCAACTCTTCCCGCATCGGGGCAATCATGAACTCTGGATACACAGGTGGCTCCTTGGTTATTTCAATCGAGTCTCCAGGGTAGCACAGGGGCCGGAGTACACACGACGAGGCTTCGCCGCACCGGTGCGAGACCCGCGGTATCAGCGGTGATCCGCGGGCCGTCCCGCCTGGGATCTGCCTGTTGTGGCGATGACGTTGAATTTGATACGAATCGTATCAATCTATATACTCGTAGCGACGCAAGGTTGGGAAAGGAGCTTCGCTGGGTGGCACAAGAAATCATCTTTATCAGCGTGGCGGCACGGGTGCTCGGACTGCACCCGCAAACATTGCGTAAATATGAGCGTCTCGGCCTCGTGCAGCCGTCACGGACGGTTGGCAGCATGCGGGTGTACTCGCGCGAGGAGATCGCGCGACTGCGCCTTATCAAGCGTCTCGTGGACGACCTGGGTGTCAACCTGGCCGGGGTGCAGCAGTTGTTGTCGATTGCCGATGTCGTGGACCGGATTCGTCCACTGATGACCGACCAGGCGCTGGAGCGCCCGCGCAGCCGCCGGCAGCTGGGGCGCGAGGTCAATCGGATTACGCGTTTACTGGGGATATGACCGCAATGGATGCCGCAGAGGGGCGTGCCGGAGGGACGGGACCCCGCACAGGGTGAACACAGGGACCGCATGGATTTCAAGGACTACTACGAGGCGCTCGGCGTCAAGAAGAATGCGAGCCAGGCCGACATCAAGCGCGCGTTCCGCAAGCTGGCGCGCAAGCACCATCCCGACGTGAACCCGGGCGACCTGGCGGCCGAGCGGCGCTTCAAGGACGCGAACGAAGCCAATGAAGTGCTGAGTGACCCAGAGAAGCGACGGAAGTACGACGAGCTGGGCGCGAACTGGCGTCAGTATGAGCAGGCCGGCGCCGGCGGTGGCTCGCCGTTCGGTCGCACCTGGTCGGGTGGCGGACGAGGTGGCACGCGCACGATGACCCCGGAGGAGGCGGAAGAGATTTTCGGCGGCGGCGCCCCATTCTCCGACTTCTTCAACACCTTCTTTAGCGGCGGGGCTGGGCGTGGCGGCCCGCAGAGGCCGGTGGCGCGTCGGGGTCGAGACCTTGAACACCCGGTCACGCTGACTCTCGAGGAGATTGCCGCCGGCGCCAGTCGGCGGTTGGGCCTGGAGGGGGCGAGCGGCGCGCAGCACGTGGAAGTGAAGATTCCGGCCGGCGTGGCCGATGGTTCGCGCGTCCGCGTGGCGGGACGTGGTGAACCGGGGACCGGTGGCGCGCCGGCGGGCGACCTGTTTCTCAAGGTGGGGCAAGCGGCGCATCCCACGTTCACGCGGCGTGGTGCGGACCTGCACGTCGACGTCTCGGTTGGTCTGACGCTGGCGGTGCTCGGTGGCCGCGTGTCGGTGCCGCGCCTGGGGGGCACACCGTTGACGTTGAAGATTCCGCCCGGCACGCAGGGCAGTCAGGTATTTCGGCTCAAAGGGCACGGGCTTCCCGTCTCCGGCCGTTCGAGCCAAACGGGCGATCTGTATGCCACGGTGAAGGTGCTGATTCCGCGGGACCTGACGCCAGCGCAGCGTGAACAGTTCGAGGCGTTCGCCGCGATCGACCGAGACACGGACAGGTCCGCGGACTAGGCGGACGAGAGGGAGGAACAGGATGAACCTGAAACGCTACACCGAGAAGGCGCAGGAAGCGGTCCTGGCGGCCCAGCAACTGGCGGAACGGTCGCATCATCCGGAGATTGAGCCAGAGCATCTCCTGCAGGCGCTCGTCAGCCAGGCGGACGGCGTGGTGCCGAGCGTCCTTCGACAGCTGGGGGCTGACCCGGCTCGCGTCCTGCACGATGTCGATGCCGAACTCAAGGACCGCCCGCAGGCGCACGGCGGCTCGGAACCGGGCCTGTCGCCACGGTTACGCGCCGTGGCCAGCGTCGCGGAGGGCGAGGCACAGCGGCTCAAGGACGACTTCACCAGTACCGAGCACCTGCTGCTGGCCATGACGCTCGAAGGCGACCGCGCGGCGAGCGCGCGCCTGCTCGCCAGTCACGGGGTGACGACCGACCGCGTCTTCGAGGCGCTATCGACTATCCGGGGCAGTCAGCGGGTGACCGACCAGCACCCTGAGGGTAAATATGAGGCACTGAAGCGCTACGGTCGCGACCTTACCGAGATGGCGAAGCAGGACAAGCTCGACCCGGTGATCGGTCGGGACGAGGAGATTCGCCGGGTGGTGCAGGTCTTGTCACGGCGCACCAAGAACAATCCGGTGCTCATCGGTGAACCGGGCGTAGGCAAGACCGCCATCGTCGAGGGACTCGCGCGACGCATTGCGCGGGGCGACGTCCCCGAGGGGCTCAAGGACAAGCGCCTCATCAGCCTCGACCTCGGGTCGCTGGTGGCGGGCGCGAAATATCGCGGCGAGTTCGAGGAACGTCTCAAGGCGGTGCTTCAGGAGGTCGCGGACTCGTCGGGTCAGGTTGTCCTCTTCATCGACGAACTGCACACCGTGGTCGGCGCGGGGGCGGCCGAAGGCGCGATGGACGCGTCAAACTTGCTCAAACCGATGCTGGCACGCGGAGAGCTGCACACCATTGGCGCCACCACGCTGGACGAGTATCGGAAACATATCGAAAAGGATGCCGCCTTCGAGCGTCGGTTTCAGCCGGTCGTGGTGTCGGAGCCCACCGTCGAAGACACCATCAGCGTGCTTCGCGGCCTGCGGGAGCGCTACGAGGTCCATCACGGCGTGAAGTTCAAAGACGCCGCGCTGGTGGCGGCGGCGGTGCTGTCGGACCGCTATATCGCCGACCGATTTCTGCCGGACAAAGCGATTGACTTGATTGACGAGGCGGCCGCGAAGCTGCGCACCGAGATTGACTCGCTGCCGGTGGAACTCGATGAGGTGGAACGCCGGATCATGCAGCTCGAGATCGAGCGGGAGGCGCTGCGGAAGGAGAAAGACGCGGCGTCGGTGGAGCGGTTGGGCCGGCTGGACCGGGAGGTAGCCGATCTGAAGGAATCTCGGACCCGGCTCCAGGCGCAGTGGCACGAAGAGAAGGCGGCCATTCAGGCCGCCCGGAGCGTGACCGAGGAGCTCGAGCAGGTGCGACTCGCCATCGAGCGAGCCCAGCGCGACGGCGACTACGCGACCGCGTCAGAGCTGCAATACGGCCGGCTCCCGGAGCTGGAACGACGAGCGGAGGCCGGGTCGCCGGAACCGCTGCCGGGCGGCGCGGGGCGGATGCTCAAGGAGTATGTGGACGAGGACGACATCGCCGAGGTCGTCAGTCGCTGGACCCGCATTCCCGTTTCCAGGCTCGTGGAGGGAGAGATCGAGAAGCTCCTCAAGATGGAGGACCGTCTGCACGAGCGCGTCATCGGTCAGGAGCAGGCCATCGCATCGGTGTCGAGCGCGATGCGGCGGGCTCGCGCCGGTCTGCAGGATCCCGCCCGTCCGCTTGGCAGTTTCATCTTTCTCGGGCCGACCGGCGTGGGCAAGACGGAGCTGGCTCGGGCCCTGGCGGCATTTCTGTTCGACGATGACCGCGCGATGGTGCGGATCGACATGACCGAGTACCAGGAGAAACACTCGGTGTCCCGGCTGATCGGCGCACCGCCCGGTTACGTGGGATACGAGGAAGCGGGACAGCTGACCGAGGTGGTCCGGCGGCGGCCCTATGCGGTCGTGCTATTCGACGAGGTGGAGAAGGCGCATCCGGACGTGCTGAACATCATGCTGCAACTGCTCGACGATGGGCAGCTGACCGACGGCAAGGGCCGAACCGTTGATTTCAAACACACGGTCATCATCATGACGTCGAATCTGGGCAGCCAGTTCATCGCCGATCATGCGGACAGCGGCGGCGGTGACCTCAGCGACGGTGTCCGGCGTCAGGTGACCGAGGCGTTACGGGCCCATTTCAGGCCGGAGTTCCTGAACCGGGTCGACGACATCATCTTCTTCCATTCGCTCGGTCGTAGCCACATCCGGCAGATCATCGAGATTCAGATGCGGCTGCTGACGGCACGCCTCGCGGACCGTCACATGGCCGTTGAGCTCTCTGAGCCGGCATTGGATCTGCTGGCCGAGCACGGTTTCGACCCGGCCTACGGAGCCAGGCCGCTCAAACGCACGCTGCAGCGGTTGGTGCTCGACCCGCTGGCGACGCGCATGCTTGAAGGGCAACTGCCTGACGGCGGGCGGGTGGTGGTGGACGTGGCGGGCGACGAGCTGACGTTCGACCTGCAGCAGCCGGTGCCCGCGTAACCCGGAGTTCGGTCGTGTCGACACCCGTGGGGCGTGGCTTCAGCCTTGCCTCGCAGGCCTGAAGGCCTGCGCCACAGAGTCAAGTGCGCTCTAGGACTAGTCCGGTGCGGTGGCGTCGGCGGCGAACCCTGCCGCGTTGTGGGAGCCGTCACAGAACGGCTTGTTCGCCGAGGCGCCGCACCGGCACAACGCCACGGACGGGCCGGCGGTGGCGTACGCCTTTC
>CALBET010001111.1 GCA_937888665.1 uncultured Acidobacteriota bacterium | reverse complement strand
GGGGGAGAGACCGCCCTGGCGGCGCAGCCGGTCCAGGTGGAAGTACCGGTCGAAGAAGCGGTACCGTGGGTCCAGCCGCCAGCTCCGGCGCCACCTGAGGAGACGATTGCGGTTCCTGACGCGCCTCGCAGACCGGAGCGAGACATTCCCGTGGAGTCGGCGCCTGAGGAGGCCCGCGGTCGCACCCCGACCAAGGGGCCTGAGCTCCGTAAAGGGACAGCGCTGGCCGATACGGGGGCTCGCGGCTTGGGGACCGGTCTGTCAGCCGGTGGGCTTGGATTCGGGGGCGATCTCGATGTCGGCAGTTTCTGCTGTCCGGAGTACCTGGGCGTGGTGGCGAATCTGATCCGCGGACGCTGGAACGACCAGCAGCAGCAATTTGGCGCGGTGATCATGAAGTTCACCATTCAGCGTGACGGCACGCTGACCGACATCGCGCGGCGGTCAAGCAGTGGCTATCTGGCGCTGGACCAGAGCGCCGAGCGCGCTCTAGCCCTGACCGCTCGGGTCCCGCCGCTGCCGAACAGGTTCTCCGCAGACCACCTGACCGTGAATCTCACTTTTGAATACCACTGATGATGACGACTCGTATCCTCCGCCCGATGTCGTGGACCTCTGTTGTGATCGCTCTCGCCCTCCTGCTCGTGGCGAGCGGGCAGGCGCAGCAAGACGAAGTCGATCTCAAGATCGGCGGCGACGTCGGGAGGCCGCCGAGCTTCGCCGTGCCGGACTGTTTGGCGTTGACGCCAGACGCGGCGACGGCGGAGGCGGCACGGACCATCGCGGAGGTACTGTGGGACGATCTGGAATTCGAGCGTGAATTCAGGATGATCCCACGCGACGTGTACCGCACCATTCCGGCCGCCCGCTCTATCGGCGATCTGGCGTTCAATCGGTGGGCGGAACTGGGCGCCGACGGCGTCGTGAGTTGCAGCGTCAGGGCGCTGAGCGGCACTCAGATCGAGATCACCGCCAGACTGTTCTCCGTGCGATCGCTGGACAATGCGTTTAGCGTGCAATACACGGGGACGAATCAGAACGTGCGGCGTTACGCCCATCAACTCTCGGATGAGATTCATCGGCAACAGCGCGGCTTGGAGGGCGTGGCGCGGACCCGGATCGCGTTCGTCAGCGATCGGGATGGTGAATCGGTGCTCGGCCTTGTTGAGGACCGTCCGGTCAAGGAGGTGTACTTCGCCGACTACGATGGGGCGAACGTCCAGCGAGTGACGGCCACGCGGACGCTCAACCTGTTTCCATCGTGGTCTCCAGACGGGCGCGCCATCGGCTACACGTCGTATGTCTCCGGGTTCCCTGATGTGGTCGTGTCACATCTGTTTGAAGGGCGGATGACGAGTCCCTCCAGTGGCACGACGAGTGTGCACAATTCGCTGTCGGCGTTTTCGCCCGATGGCCGCCGGGTGGCGTTCAACTCGAACCGAGACAACAGTAGCGACATCTACGTGGCCGACATAGATGGCAGCAACGTGCAGCGGTTGACGAGCAACCCGGCTATCGACACCAGCCCGACCTGGTCGCCGAACGGACAGCAAATTGCGTTTACCTCCGATCGTGCGGGTCAGCCTCAGATTTACGTGATGGGCGCCGATGGGACCGGCTTGCGTCGGTTGACCTATGAGACCTACTGCGATCGGGCTACCTGGTCTCCGGCGCCGTTCAACGAGATTGCGTATTCGTCGAAAACCGGGCCGGGGCACGACATCAAGGTGCTGGATCTGGCGACGAATGAGGTGCGCCAGGTGACATTCGGGCTGGGTTCGAACGAGAGTCCGAGCTACTCGCCCAACGGACGCCACATCGCGTTCACGTCGACCCGGGGAAGCGGACTGAAACAGATCTATACGGTTGACCGCGATGGAAAGAATCTCCGTCGCTTGACGTCCACCGGGAACAACGAGACGGCAAGCTGGTCGCGGTAAGGCCGATTGGCCCTCGCCCCACCGGGCGAGCACCTTCGAGGGGATTGGACATGCAAGTTCGAGGAACGCGGTCATGGATCGGTGTTGTGACGTTCGCGGTGGCCATGCTGGCGCTGCAGGCGTGCGTGCGGAAACCACCGCCGGTGACGCCGGAGACGTCTCCCCTGCCTCCGCCTGCTTCAGGTGAGCGGCCGGCCGCGCGGCCGGTGACCCCGCCGCCGCCAGCGCCGACCCCGGTCGTGCCGCCAGAATTGCTGGCCCCGGAGGACGAGTTCGCGAGACGAACCCTTGAGGAACTGAACCGCGAGTCACCGCTCGAGGCGGTGTTCTTCGGCCTGGACAGCGCCGAACTCGACGAGCGGGCGCAGCGGGCGGCGGAGGCGAACGCCGACGTGCTGCTGCGCTTTCCGAATTGGGTCGTGACCATCGAGGGGCACTGTGATGAGCGGGGGACCCCCGAATACAATCTCGGGCTGGGGGAGCGACGCGCGCTGGCGGCCCAGCGGTACCTGATACAACTCGGTCTGGCCGAGAGTCGGGTCCGTACCGTGAGCTACGGGAAGGAATTTCCGTTCGATCCGGGACACGATGACGCGGCGTGGGCGTCGAATCGGCGCGCGCATTTCGTGATCACGTCAAAATAACCGGAACTGCTCCGACACAGAGGATCGCGATAGGATAGAGCTGCGTGCAATCACGCATGGAAGAGGTTTTGTCATGAGACGGCTGCTCCCCTCGCTCGTGCTCGGCTGGGTCTGTGCCCTGCTGGTCGTGGCTCCGGTATCTGGCGCGGACCGCGAGCATCAGCAGATGATGGCGGATATCCGGATGCTGCAAGAACAGGCCATGCAGCTGAATCTGATGCTGGGCACGCTAGATACGACGCTCCAGACGATGCTGACGCGGCTCGACGCGCAGGACGACGCGTCGCGTCGCGCCTTCGCGGACCAGAAGCTACTGGTCGACAACGTGGCGGGCGGGGTCAGGATTGTTCGCGAGAAAGTGGACGAGACCAACGTGCGGGTGTCGTCGTTGTCGCAGGAGGTCGAGGCGGTCCGGCTTGGCTTGTCGAAATTGCGCGCGCCCCGTCTGACCCAGCTGGCCGTGGATCCCGAAACGGGGTTGCCGATGGCCGGTTCAGCGTCAGCGATGAGGACGCCACTGGCGGTCTCCCCGGTTGATCCGGGCGCCTCGCCGCAGCGCATGTACGACCAGGCGTGGGGTGATTACGCGACCGGACAGTGGGCCTTGTCGATTCAGGGCTTCGAGGCGTATCTCAGCGCGTTCCCACGCTCCGAACTGTCTGATGACGCGCAGTTCTTCATCGGTGACAATCACTACGCCAATGGGAAGTTTCGGGAAGCGCTTGACGCCTATGAGCAGGTGATTGCCAGCTACCCAGATGGCGACAAGGTCGCCGAGGCCCTGTACAAACGTGGGCTCACGCTTGGCCGTCTCGACGAGCCGGAACTGGCCCGGCAGGCGTTCGAGCAGGTTGTGAGGAATCATCCGGACAACAACATGGCGAATCTGGCACAACAGGCGCTCGACCGGCTCGGTGTCGGGCAGCCATAGTCGGGTCGTCATCCGTGGGTCCAGTGTTGATGTATTGATGTGTGACAAGCCGCGTTGGGGAGAAGCATGGGAACGGTCAACAAAGTCATCGTTGTCGGCAACTTGGGTCGGGACGCTGAAATCCGGTACACACCGGGCGGGGCGGCGGTGTCCACGCTCAGCCTGGCCACGACCGACATCTGGAACGACAAGGCAGGGCAGCGTCAGGAGAAGACCGAGTGGCACCGCGTCGTGGTGTGGGGCAAGCAGGCCGAGACGCTGAAGGAGTACCTGACGAAAGGGCGCCAGATATACGTCGAGGGACGTTTGCAGACCCGACAATGGGATGACAAAGACGGAAATAAGCGGTACACCACCGAAATCCGGTCGGACCGTATCGTGCTACTCGGCGGGCGCGGCGGGGGCACCGAAGAAGGCGGTGGAGGCGGCGGCGACTACGGGAGTTCGCGCGGTGCTTCGCCTGGCCCCGGTGGTCCTGCCCAACAGGGGCCGCCCGAGCTCACCGAGGACGATATACCGTTCTAATCGGCTTTCGCGCGGCCGTACCGGTCTTCGAGCCGGACGACGTCGTCGAGTTCGGGTGTCGACACTTCGAAAATATCGCTGTCTTCGATGGCCGTCATCCGGTGCACCGTGCCGGGGGTGATGTGCACGCTGTCGCCCGGTGTCATCTCACGCGTGACGCGCTCGCCGTTCTCTTCGATTTCGAACTCGATCCGCCCGCTCCACAGCAGAATCGTCTCGTCCTTGACGTTGTGATACTGCAGGCTCAGGGCGTGACCGGCCTCCACGTGGATCACCTTGCCGACGTACCGGTCCGTTGTGGCCCAGCGCAGCTCGTATCCCCAGGGCTTGTCTACTCGCATCTCGTATCCTGTCCGCGTCACCCGATATCGGCGCGTCAGACGATCGCGACGTCGCGATGCCGCTTACGCCACCGCGCTCCGGTAATGCCGCTCAGCATCGTTTTGAGCCGTTCAACGACCGCCACCGAGCGATGCCGCCCGCCCGTACACCCGACGCCAATTGTCAGATAGCTCTTCCCTTCCGCCATGTAGAGCGGAATCAAGAACGTGAGGAGATCCACCGTTTTGTCAAGAAACGGCTGTGACGTGTCGGCGGCCGCGACGTAGTCCTGCACGGTCCGATCCTTGCCGGTGAGGTCACGGAGACCCGGGACAAAATAGGGGTTCGGCAGGAAACGGACATCGAACAGCAAGTCCGCCTCGACCGGCACGCCGTACTTGTATCCAAAACTCACCAACGTCACTGTCAACCGGGTCTCGGTGCCCCCTTCGTCAGACAGTTCACGAAACGCGCGGCGGAATTCGTGCACCGTGAGATCGGAGGTGTCGAGCACCCGGTCAGACATCTTCTTGATCGGGCCCAGACGCACGCGTTCGGCCAGGATACCTTCGATGACGGAGGCGGTCGGGGCGAGCGGATGGGGGCGTCGGGTTTCGCTGAATCGGCGCAGCAGCGCCTCGTCCGACGCTTCCAGAAAAATCAGCCGTACGGCGAGGTCGCGCCGCGCACGAAGCAGATCAAACACGGCCGGAAAGCGGTCCAGGAACGATCGGTCTCGCGCGTCGACGACCACCGCCACCGATTCATGGGTGGCCCCCTCGCCGAGCGTGAGGTCCGCGAGGGTGGGAATCAGGACGGTGGGCAGATTGTCGACACACAGATAGCCGAGATCTTCCAGCGCGTGAATGGCCGCCGATTTGCCGGCCCCGGAGAGCCCGGTGACCACGACAAACCTGCCCGAGTGGTCGGAGGGCGGCGGCGCAACGCGGCTGGTGGTCATCGGTCTCAAGCGCGGCGGTTAGCGTTGGTTGCGGCCCAGGCGACCCGGCCGAGTCAGTCTCCTGGCGTGGGCTCGTCCAGGTCCGGGGCTATGGCCAAGTCCGGGCCCACCTCCCGGGTGGGTTCTGCACGGCGGCGGCGCGCCTGCCACTTCCCTTTCAGGGTCTGGGCCTGATGCATCACCTTGTCCACGGCGGCGCCCACGGCGACCTCCATGCCTGGGGCGTCTCCGACCCCGTGCAGCCGATGGTCACCCCGCGCGTGCACCACGAACTCGGCTTGGCAGGCATGCCGCTCTGAGGTCAGCACCATTTCAGCCGAGAGGGCCGCGTCGCCCAGCAGCCGGTCCAGCGGAACCAGCCGCCGCTCGATCGTGTCTCGCAGTTCCTCGGTCACTTTGACGTGTCGCCCGGTCAACGTGCAGTCCATTGGATTCCTGCCTCCCTCTTCATCGTCAGCGCGTGACGAGCCTGGTCCGCTAAAACAGCACTTTGCGTTGACTCGACGTGGGGATTTTTAACTCCTCACGGTATTTGGCGATCGTGCGGCGGGCCAGCACCAATCCCTCATCTTGCAGAAGACGGACGATCCGCGAGTCGCTGAGCGGCTTCTTCGGATTCTCCTCCTCGACGATCTTGCGAATGCGCTGCTTGATGGTGACGGACGACACGCTGTCGCCGTAGGCGCTGCTGATCCCACTGTGAAAGAAGTACTTCATCTCGAACACCCCTTGCGGGGTGTGCATGTACTTGTTGTTGACCACACGGCTGACGGTGGACTCATGCATCCCGATGTCCGTGGCCACGTCGCGCAGGACCAACGGGCGGAGAAACTCGATGCCCCGGTCGAGAAAGTCAGTCTGAAAGGTGATGATGCTCGTCGCCACCTTGTGAATCGTCTTCTGCCGCTGGTCGACCGACTTGATGAGCCAGAGTGCCGAACGAAACTTCTCCTTCACGTAGGCGCGGGTCTCGTCGCTGCTTTCTTTCTTCTTGTCGAGGAGGCGCCGGTAGACCGGGCTGATGCGCAGTTGCGGCATGCCGTCCTCGTTCAACGCCGCGACATAGCCGTCCTCCGTCTTGAGGATATACACGTCGGGAATGACGTACTGCGACGAGGTAGGGTTAAACCGGCTGCCCGGTTTCGGGTCGAGGTGTCGGATGACCTCGATGTGATGTTTGAGCTCGTCGATCGAGATGTCCAGCCGTCGGGCCAACTCGTGCCCCTGATGGTTCTGCAAGAGCTTCAGGTGATCGCGGACGATGGTGCCACCGGCGGTGCCCTGCAGTCCAAGCCGTTCGAGTTGCAGGAGCATGCACTCCTGCAGGTCACGGGCGGCCACCCCGATCGGGTCGAAGTCCTGCACGACGCGTAGCACGCGCTCCACCTCCGGCAGCGGCCAGCTGCCCATCGCGGCAATCTCGTCGACCGAGGCCACGAGATACCCATCGTCATCGAGGTTCCCGATGATGGCCGATCCGATCTCGCGGACCAGTGGGTCGTCGTTGCCCGTCTGGAGCGAGAGCTGCCACATCATGTGGTCCGCCAGAGAGGTCTGGGTGGACAGCGTGTTCTCGATCGGAGGAAGCTCTTTGACCTCACGCGGAGCCCGAGGACGGTAGCCATCGTCCAAGTAGTCGCCGAAGAAATACTCGTAGTCGGCGTCCTCCCACGAGTCCTTGCTGTCCGTATCCTTGTCCGGCGCCGGTGGGTCCTGTTTCTCCTCCTGGGCCGCCGCCTCCGGTGGCTGGAGATCCTCGGTGGGCACCTCCTCTAGCATCGGGTTCTCGACGACTTCCTGGTTGAGCATGTCGACGAGTTCCAGCGTCGACATCGGCAGCAGCTTGATCGCCTGCTGCAGCGACGGCGTGAGGATGAGCTTCTGCGAGAGGCGTGTCTGGAGTCGTTGTTGAAGCGCCATGAACTTTGTGGTCGACGCCGCATCGGCGGCGGACGACTGTTGCGATCTTAGTCCAAACGAAAATCGGTACCTAAGTAGATCCGCTTGACGTCGTCGTCGTTCGCCAGATCGGCCGGCGTACCGCTGCGAAATACGGCGCCGTCGTGCACGATGTAGGCGCGGTCGGTGATACGCAATGTCTCGCGAACGTTGTGGTCCGTGATGAGTACGCCGATACCGCGCGACTTCAGATGCACGATGATGTCCTGGATATCCGTGACCGCGATGGGGTCGATCCCAGCGAAGGGCTCGTCGAGCAACATGAACGAGGGCGACATCACCAGCGCCCGCGTGATTTCAGCCCGTCGCCGCTCCCCGCCCGACAGCGTGTGCGCGGCCGCCTTGGCCAGCGGCGTCAGATGGAGTTCTTCGAGCAATTCGCGGACGCGTTGTTGACGCGCCTTCCGGGACAGTCCCAGGTTTTCGACAATGGCCAGAATGTTCTGTTCGACGGTCAACCCGCGGAAGATGGACGGTTCCTGTGGCAGATACCCGATGCCTTTGCGTGCGCGCAGATACATCGGATCATTGGTGACGTCGTCCCCGTCCAGCGTCACCCGCCCCTGATCCGGTCCCGTCAGTCCGACGACCAGGTAGAACGTGGTCGTCTTGCCCGCCCCGTTGGGGCCGAG
>CALBET010001110.1 GCA_937888665.1 uncultured Acidobacteriota bacterium | reverse complement strand
CAGGTCCCCAGACGACAACGACGACGACGGCGACGGCGGTGACGTCCCCCGGTCGCCGGCGACGACCGCCGCCGCGGCCGGGTCCTCGCCAGCCGCCTCCAGACGCCCCCGCAGTTCCTGTTCGATGACCGCCAGAAAGTCGACCGCTTCGAGATCCAGCTGCTTCATGAGACTGATGGCACGCGTCCGGAGCCGGCCCCCCATCTCGTCGAAATCGTGGGGCGAGACCTTCCCCATCGCGCGGTCGAATTCGAGTTCCTTGATCGAGCGCAGGACGAGTGTCTTCTCCCGCTCAACCGCGGCCCGCGTGCGCGAACCGGCCATCGTCGCCGCCTCCACAAAGTCCCGTTGCGTCAGCGGCTTGATGGTCCGGTAGGTCATCAATCCGACGAATCCGCCGGCACCGATCGCCAACGTCAGCAACACCGCGACCACCGGGTCGGACGGTCTGGCGACGAGGATGGCGACGGTCGCCGCCACCAGAGCGGCGAGGACGAACAGGTGCCAGGGGCGAAACGAGGAAACGGCGGAGGGGGGCATGGATCCGGTCACGCGCCGAGGGCGGCTAGTGAGACGCGGCCCGCGCGGTGGGGCAGGATGCCTCGACGGCCGAATGCCGCCGACATCACGCTAGTCGAGGTTCCGGAGTTCATCGTCCAGACGCGCTTCAAGCAGGCTGTCGGCCTCGGCGTGCCCGGTGGTCAGCTGGGGTCTCCGCCCGTCGCGAGTCCAGCGAACGAGCGCCGCGCCCAGCGCGACCGCGCCCGCGGCGGCGAGCAGATACGGAAACAACCACGCCAAACGGTTGAAGCCTTGGTCGAGCGGCATGGCCAGCGCCTCCTGGCTGCCATGTTTCTCCACGTAGAACTGCAACACCTCGTCGCGGGTCAGCCCCTCGGCTACCAGCCCCTTGAGCTCTTCCCGGGTGGCCGCCGCCTCGACACACGTGCACTCCGCGAGAATCTTCTTGCCACAGCCGGCACTGCCGCACATACACACGAGCGACCGACGCAGGTCGATCTCCAAATCGCTCGCCGGCACGTTGACCTCCTGCTGCGCGCCCTCAAGCCCGAGCGGCTGCGCGGCGACCGAGGTCGGAGCGAGCAGCGTCAGGGCGGCGGCCAGCAGCGCCATGGAGGCCGTCGCGGTCCCGGCCGGCACCGTCGCCGCGGCATACGCGAAGGCACTCTCCGGCAGCAGCGCGAGACCGGTGCCCAGTGCCAACACGGTGAACCCGAACCAGATCCAGTTCACCAGCGGATTGACCGTGATCTGGAAGCTGCCAGCCTGATCGCCAACCTCATAGCCAGCCAGCACGATATACAGGTCCTCGGACACCGTGTGTCGGATCCCGACCTCCGTCGTCGGCTCACTCTCGTGCTTGAAGAAGTACCACCGCGCCGGAGTCAGCCCGCCCACGTTCACGCCGTCCTCGAACAGGGTCAGATGCGCCGTGATCATCTGCTTCTGGTCGTCCGTGTTCGTACTGAGCCGGTCGTACTGGATTGTGTAGTGGCCGATGTCGTGGGTATCCCCTGGCCGCAGCAGCACCTGGGAATCAAGCTTGTAGCCGGACCCGGCGAACCCCAGGAACATCAGCAC
>CALBET010001109.1 GCA_937888665.1 uncultured Acidobacteriota bacterium | reverse complement strand
TGGGCAGCGCCTGGGGTCCGGCGACCTCCGGCTCCTACGCCTATCTGCCGATTTCCACGTCGGACAGCACAGCGCTGAATGCGGACAACCCCACAAACCAGCGACCGTTCAGACGGCCCGAGCCTTGCCGTTCTTCAGCGGGCTCCTTCGTCAAAAGCCAGCGACGTGAGCGCCAGCACGGGTATAATCCGGCCATTCGACCATGACAGGTGCACGGCTTGAAATCACTGACCAGTCCGGTCGGACACGTGTCCTCCCGCTGGATGACGACCGCCTGACGATCGGGCGCAGCCACGGCAACACACTGGTGCTGGACGGTGGGCAGATCTCACGACATCACGCTGAGATCGTCAAGGAGGGGGACCGTTTCATCCTGCGAGACCTCGGCTCGCGTGCCGGCATCTTTGTCAACGACGAGACCGTCGCCGAGCATGCGCTCGGCCACGGGGATCAAATCAGAATCGGTCGACATGCGAATCTGAGATTCCTCGTCGGGGATGCGCCGGTCTCGTCGAGTGACGCCACGAGTACGGCCGTCGGCGACCTCCGACAGACCGCCACACTGCTGGAAGGCCTCCGCGCCCTGGGCACGGCCACGGTCCTCGACCAGGTGCTCGCGATGGTGATCGACTACGCCATCACCCTGAGTGGCGCTGAGCGGGGGTTCATCATGCTGGTCGCCCCGTCCGGGACACTCGAATTCACGGTCGGGCGCGGACGTCGCAAGGCGGCGCTACCGGGCAAGACCTTCGCGACCAGCCAAAAAATTCCCGAACAGGTGTTCGCCACAGGCGAGCCGCTGCTCGTGGCCGACCTCCGCGACGAGCTGTACGCCGGCGCGCACGCGGGGACGGTGCAGCTGGGCATCCGCACGGTGTACTGCGTGCCCGTTGCGGGTGCGACAATTCAACGCGGCTGTGGACCAGTCGGACCACGCGGAGGGCGACGCGTTTCACCGGATCGGCGTGCTCTACCTGGACAGCCGGGAAACAGGGTCGCTCGGTTCCCACCAGACTCAGCACGGCCTGGAGACACTGGCGGCGGAAGCCGCGGTCGCCATTGAAAACGCGCGGCTTTATCGAGAGAGCCTGGAAAAATCGCGGCTTGATCGCGAAATGTTCACCGCGTACGAGTTCCAGCAAGCGCTCCTACCGGCGGCGCCCCTGGCCAGCCCCTACTTCGCGGCGGCGGCCGAGATGGTCCCCTGTCTGTCGATCGGCGGTGACTTCTATGACTACGTGGACGTCGACGGCAGCTTCGGATTCGTGCTGGGCGACGTCAGCGGCAAGGGAGCGACGGCCGGACTACTGGGAGCCAGGGTCCAGGAGATTTTTGCCCACCGGGCGCCCGGACACGACCCGCGTTCAGCCATCACCGCCATCAACCAGACGCTGGTACGCAAGCAGCTCTCTGCCCGATTTGTCACCCTGTTCTACGGGGTGCTGTCGCCGACCGGCGAGCTGACCTATTGCAATGCCGGCCACAACCCACCGTTCTTGATCGGGGCGACCGGCGCGCAGCGGCTGGCGACCGGCGGCCTCATTGTCGGGCTGTTTCCGGACGCCGAGTATGACCAGGCGGTCGTCCCCTTGCGCGCGGGCGACATCTTGGTGACGTTCAGCGATGGCGTCTCGGAAGCGATGAGTGTGGATGGCCAGGAATTCGGCGACGACCGGATTCTGGCGTGTCTGCAGGAGGCCCCGCGAGACCTGAGTCCGGACGAGCTGGTCAAGTGGTTGATGGCGGCTGTCCGTGAGTTCACCGTCGGCGAACCGCAGAACGACGACATCACGGTACTCGTCGTGCGGTTTCTCGGGGGCACCGCCGCGAAGACGGCGGGGTGACGCGCCCGCTAGCTTTCGCGACGGGCGACGCTGCTGGCGGTCGGACAGGGCTCCCAGCCGAGACTGCTCAGGTCCTTGCCGAGCTTCTTGGCGGCGTCCAGTAGCGTGTCCGGATCCCCGAAATGCTCGGTCTCTTCCGAGCCATCCGGATACAGCACGACGAGTTGGTAGTCTTGTGGCCGCCGGTCGCAGTGAATCCCGATGAAGCGTGGCGGCCCGGCTGAGCCGCTGAAGAACCAGAGCATCACAGAGGTATATCGGGACGTCGCCCCCCGTCTCGACAGCCCCCAGATCAATTGGGGTGCAATCGTGAGACATACAGAGCGCTGGTAGGAATGCAATTCAGTGCAAGCCCCCCTCGGGGCTCCTCTGGGCGTGTCTTGGGCCCGCTCCACGACCCGGACACCAGCCGACCGGTGGAGCAGTCAGGGAACGGACCACGGCCGCTGGCCCCGACACGAATAAGCCGTGGTGACGCGACGTAGAAGGGGGTAGTGAACGAAGCCATGGTCGAACGTCAGCCGCCGGTGGCGGCCCGGGGCGACACCGCAGAGTCGGAAAGTGCGCTGATCGACCTGGCCCGTGCCGGACACACCGACGCGCGGGAAACGTTGGCCCAACGCTATCGCCAG
The DNA here is from genome assembly GCA_937888665.1 of uncultured Acidobacteriota bacterium. Taxonomy (GTDB): domain Bacteria; phylum Acidobacteriota; class Vicinamibacteria; order Vicinamibacterales; family UBA8438; genus UBA8438. The sequence goes on along the minus strand of CALBET010001109.1, from coordinate 1,489 downwards.
CCGGCGTACTTGCTCGCGGTCCAGATGCTGGGCAATCGGGACGATGCGATGGATGTGACCCAGGACGCGATGCTCCGTTTTTTCACGACCCTCGACAGCTTCGACAGTGAGCGGCGCGTCCAGCCATGGTTGTTCACGATCGTGCGTAACCAGGTGCGCGACCTGTGGCGTCGACGACGCCGGCGACCGGGCGACTCGGCGCCTGATGCGGACAGCCTGACGAGCCAGCTGGTCGCCCCCGGACCAAGTCCGGAGGCCGATCTGCGCCGCCAGCAACTGAGAGAGGAGGTCTGGCGCGCCATGGACAAGCTCCCGGCGGAGAAGCGCGAGATCATCGTACTGCGCGACTTTCACGATCTGGCCTACAACGACATCGCACAGGTGCTGGGGATTCCGATCGGCACCGTCATGTCTCGGCTACACGGGGCCCGCCGCCAGCTGCGGGCGCGGCTCGAAGAAGGAGGGCGTCATGCCTGACGCATGCGGGCGAACGTTCGACGAGGCGTTCCTGTCCGGCTATCTCGACCAGGCACTCGTCCAGGGCGACGAACAGCGGGTTCGAGTGCACCTCGAAGATTGCGTCTCCTGCCGCGCACTGCTGGAAGATCTGGCCTCGGTGAGAGATGCCACCATGTCCTCGACGTTCGACATCCCACGCGACGACGAGTGGTCGGAGGCCCCGCGTACCGGGACCAGTCGGCTCTTGCGTGGCCTCGGGTGGCCCCTCGTAACGGCCTGGATTGTCGTGGTGATCGGCTTCGGGCTGTGGGAAACGTGGCAAGATGCCGACAACCTGTTTGAACGACTGCTCCTGGTAGGCGGTCTGTCGGGAGTCAGTCTGCTTCTGATCAGCGCATTCCTCGACCGACGACACGCGATGCAAACTGACCGGTACCGAGAGGTGCGGAAATGATCGTGGTGACGGCCAATCAGGTCAGCGGCAAACGAGTCGCGCGCACGCTAGGGCTGGTCCGCGGGAACACCATCCGTACCCGACACATCGGCAAGGACATCATGGCGGTGTTCCGCAATATCGTCGGGGGTGAGGTGTCGGAGTACACCAAGCTGCTGGGCGAGGCGCGCGAACAGGCGCTCGACCGAATGGTGGAGGAAGCCACCGGGCTCGGCGCGAACGCCATCATCTCGGTACGCTTCTCGACCTCGATGATCATGGGTGCCGCCGCCGAGCTGCTCGCCTACGGCACCGCCGTGGTGCTGGTGGACGAAAACGGCGAGAGCTGAGGCGACACGACGGCACCGCCCGGCGGGGCCGTCAGACGCGTGGTGAGGGCTAGAGCGGGCTTAAGAGCGGGCTAGAGCCCTAGCAGATTCGGAGCCATCTTCTCCAACCCTTGCTCGACTGCCCACACGTCGAGCTCCGGGGTGGCCAGATCGTCGACCAGCGGCTCGGCGAGACCGAGCACCCGTAGGTCGACCGACTTGAGATAACGGCGGCAGGTCTTGCACGCCTCGACACGCAGGTGCGGCA
>CALBET010001108.1 GCA_937888665.1 uncultured Acidobacteriota bacterium | reverse complement strand
CGACCGCCGCCAGCGTCGCAACCATCGTGAGCGAGGCAGTCACCCGCCCCCTTGCCGTGCACCAGGCCCAGTCTGCTGGCAACCTTTTCAGCCTCTTCTTCACCGATCGACCCGTCCGCACCTTTGACGACGCCAAGGCCCCGAACACCAACGTCTTCGCCGCTTTCTTCCATGCCATGCTCGACAACGGAGTGTGGCTGCCCCCATCTGCCTATGAGGCCTGGTTCGTCTCGGCAGCCCATACCGACGATGACCTCGCGATCACCGTGCGGGCGGCCAACATCGCGGCCGAACATGCGGCCAGGCACCAGTAACGGAACATGATCGCGGATCCCGATTGATGGAGTGCGAGGCGCTTCGGAAGAATGGGGATCAAGCGCCCGTAGCTCAATGGATAGAGCAACCGGTTTCTACCCGGTCGGTTGGGGGTTCGAGTCCCTCCGGGCGCACATTCCTGTTCAGCTCTAGAGCGCTACGCATGGCGCGCATAAAGGGATGGAGCTGCAAACCCATGTCCAGCCCGGAAAGCGATTCTTACCACCAGTGTCCTCTGTTCGGCCCATGTCGGATTCGCGCCAGAAGACCCCGAGAGGTGCGCGCCCGCATCGGTCAAGGTTCGCATGCAAGAGCCCCGTGAATTATGCGGTGCTCGCCGACCCACATGCAGCCTGGGACCGTTGGACCATGCTTCGACATCGCCCCGACTTTACCGCTCCTTGACTCCATCACGCAGTCGGAGTGAGCATGGGCGTACCCGTGGTGCGCCACGTTCCCGCCACGGTGTCGACCAGGTAGGCGATGGCCTCCGGATTGTTCGTGACAGAGCGATCCTGAGCGAGGTGGAACCACGCGACCCTGCCTAGGGAGTGCACCGTCGGAAAGGTCTTTCGCATAACGTTGTTCGGGGCCATCCCCGGCGGCAGGTACACCGAGCCCGGTGGAGCTGGACACGGTGAGGAACACGGCATCATAAGCTGGCTGTAGACAGGCATCGTCCCATCCGTGCGGAGTTCGAGCCGCTGACGTGGCGTGGCAGCCGTGCGGTCATCTCCGCAGAGGCGCCCGCAGTAGTCGCCCGCGATCAGGGTCACCTGAACTCCGTCGAGAACTCCCGGTTGCGTCGCATCCCACGTGGCCGCATCCTCCCTCGCATGGCTACGCGTCGACAGGACGTGAATTGAGCCCGCACCTCTCGTCCGCTCGAAGTCCGCGAGAAACACGGCCGAGTCTGCGAACTGCGGGCCCCATGCTTTCGCCACCGGCTTGTAGAACCGCTTCGGATTGAGGGCGATGTCATAGGCAGGTCCGCCGAGGTGGGGGGAGTTGAGCGTGACGAGTGATGGAATGGCGACGCCCGCACCAACGGCTGACTGGGCGTAGGAGAAGCCAGGAGCCATGGAGCCGGGAGGTGGTGCCTGCTTCAGTGCCGCGATGGTGGCTCGAGCAATAACCCCGCCATAGCTGTAGCCCACCAGGTCAAAGGTGCGGTAGCCGTAGGTGGCATTGAGGTAACCCAAGAAACCCAGCACGGCCCGCCCGGCCTGTGTCGGGTAGCCCGAGGTGTTCCATTGCACCTCGAGTGGTGGTTGCAGTGGGCAGCCGGACCTATCGGACGTACTGGAGAAGTAGTTGCCGTAGCCAGGCGCGGTGAACACCGGAAGTCCTGCGTTCGACAGTTCGTTCATGTAGACGTCTCGTCCGCCATCGCACGCATCCCACGGAGTTGTGAAGGGATGCGCACTTCGGCCTCCCTCGATCACCACCACGGCTCGGTCACCTGTCGAGGCTCCGAGCGCGAGATCCTGCTCGAGGGGTGCGGGAATCTGGCTACGGGGCTCGAGGGTCACCCCACTCGAAGAG
>CALBET010001107.1 GCA_937888665.1 uncultured Acidobacteriota bacterium | reverse complement strand
CGCGCGACAATGCGCGCCCCGCGGCCGCGGCGTGGGGCACTCGGGGTCCCCGCGGAGCGGCCGCGTGCGGGTTCGGGGCGCAGCCCCGTCTAAATCGTAATGCCTCGCCCTTGGTGCTACGCGTGCCGTCGACCCACGGTCACCTGCCTCTGCCCGTGCATCACACCGGTCCGTACCCGAACACACTTCGTGCTGCTGACCCATCCCATGGAACACCGGCGAGTGAGAAACGGGACGGGGCGTCTGACCCACCTCTGTCTCCCAAACTCCGAAGTGCACGTGGATCCGGGCAAGCGGCCGGCGGAGCGGGACGGGCGGTGGGCTGTCGCTAGAACACTCTCAGCGGCGGCGTGCCGGCGGGCAGCAGACCGACACGGGCGGCCTGCCGACTCAGCATCGCGAGGGCGGCGCGCCCGGTGTCACCGAGGTCGGCGGTCCATTCGTTGACATACAGATCGACGTGTTTGAACATGACCTCGTCTGTCAGTTCCTGCGCGTAGCGTCGCATCGTGGAGACGGTGTCCTCGCGGTGGGAGACCGCATACGCGAGGGAGTCGGTCAGCACGTCGGTGACGGTGGAGATCGTGTCCTGCGGCAGTCGGGAACGGGCCAGGATGCCGCCGAGTGGGAGCGGGGTCGCCGTCTCTCGCTCCCAGACCTCACCCAGGTCTTCGACCAACGCCAGGCCGTGCTCACGCCAGGTGAACCGACCCTCGTGGATACAGACGCCGAAGTCGGCCGCGCCGGTCTCGAGCGCCGGCATGATGTCTGAGAACACGACCTGCTGAATCACCCCCTGGTCTGGATGAAAGAGCTTGTACAGCAGGGTCGCGGTGGTGTGCTCGCCGGGGCAGAACACCCGGGCCTGACCTGAGCCGCCGTCAGGCCGGTGGGAGGTGCCTGGATGGCTGCCCGCCGTCGCGGCCAGCAAGAGCGGGCCAACCCCGAATCCGAGGGCGGAGCCCACCGGTAGCACCCCCAGGTCGCCGGCCAGATGAAGCGCGGCGTGAAAGCTGGCTTTGGCGACGTCGAAGTCCCCGGCGAACAGCCGTCGGTTCAGTTCTTCGACATCCAGGAGTTCGACCCGGAAGGTCAGACCGCGCAGGTCGATGCGTCGCTCCAGGATGGCGTGGAACGTGAACGTGTCGTTGGGGCAGGTGGAAATCCCCAGATGTATGGGTGTCACCGGGCGGAACTCCACGTGGGTCTGGCGAGGAGGTCGCGCGCAATCAGCCAGGCGGCGTCGAGGGCCTCGGGTATGCGCCATTGCTCGAATCGACGGTCTCCGACCTCGTTGGACATACCCCGGGCGATCGCCAGTGGCACCTCCGCCAGCCGACAGGCGAGCGCCACGCTGAATCCCTCCATGTCCTCCGCCGTGACGTCCCGATACAGGTGATGACGCTCGTTGGCCTCGTCCGTCGAGGCGGAGGCGGTACAGCAGGTCAGCAACGGGCCGGCGGCGGTCGGCACCGGGGCGGCCAGGGGCAATTCGTCCCACTCGGGCGGGGGGTGCCCGGCGCGCCGCCAGTGGTGAAACCCCAGGGTGGCGGCCGAGACGAATCCGGACGCGACCCCAACGCCGACGCCGTGCATCATGACGCTCGGGAAGATGGCGGCGGACTCGACCGGCAAGCCGACGGGGTCGTAGCTGCCGGCGATGCCGACCAGTAACACGCGGTCCGGGTGGTGCCGCGCGATCAGGGTCGCGGCCCGGGCCGCGGCCGCCACGGGGCCGAAGCCGCACAACTCGCACGGGGCGTCGACACCGAAACCGGACTGACGGGCGAGATGTCGCCGTTCCTGCTCGGTCGGCACGAGGACCAGCGTGGACGGGCTGGCCACGCTACCCCTTGGTCTCGCGTCGGGCCACGCCACTGACCCGCGCCGCCTCGGCGACCGCCTTGGCGACCGCTTCGACGACCGCCTTGTTGAAGACGCTCGGGATGATGTAGTCCTCGTGCAGCTCGTCGGCCGGAATCACACCGGCAATCGCGTCGGCGGCGGCCCGTTTCATCTCGTCGTTGATCGTCGTCGCGCGCACGTCGAGCGCGCCGCGAAATACGCCGGGGAACGCCAGCACGTTGTTGATCTGGTTGGGGTAGTCGGACCGGCCGGTGGCCATGATGCGGACATGCGGCGCCGCCTCCTCCGGCATGATCTCCGGTGTAGGGTTCGCCATGGCGAAGACGATCGCCTCTCGATTCATTTTCTTCAGCATCGGCACCGTCAGCACCCCCGGCGCCGACAGACCGATGAAGACATCGGCCCCTTCGATGACGTCGGCGAGCGAACCCCGCTCGTCGTTGGGATTGGTGTGGTCCGCGTACCACTGCTTCATGAAGTTCATGTCCCCGCTGCGACCCCGGTAAATCGCACCGTTCCGATCGCACCCGATCAGGTTCGCGATGCCGTAGTCCATGAAGATCTTGCTGACCGCGACGCCGGCGGCCCCGGCGCCGTTGAAGACCACTTTCAGGTTGCCCGGCTCCTTCCCGACCAGCCGGAGCGCGTTGATGAGCGCCGCCAGCGTCACGATGGCGGTGCCGTGCTGGTCGTCGTGGAACACCGGAATGTCGAGCTTTTCCTGCAGTCGCCTCTCGATCTCAAAACACCGGGGTGCCGAGATATCTTCAAGGTTGATGCCGCCGAATCCGGTGGCCAGATGGCTCACCGTATCGATGATGGCCTCGGTGTCAGTGGTGTCGAGAGCCAGCGGGAACGCGTCCACACCGGCGAACTCCTTGAAGAGCGCGCACTTGCCTTCCATCACCGGCATGGCGGCGGCGGGTCCGATGTCGCCGAGGCCGAGGACGGCGGTGCCATCCGTGATGACGGCCACGGTGTTCTTCTTGATGGTCAGCGAGTACGCATCGTCCGG
>CALBET010001106.1 GCA_937888665.1 uncultured Acidobacteriota bacterium | reverse complement strand
CATGCCCCACTCCGCGGCCGCGAGGCGCGCATTGTCGCGCGCCTAACCGACGCTGCCTTCGAGGCTGACGCCGAGCAGCTTCTGTGCTTCGACCGCGAACTCCATCGGCAGCTCGCGGAACACTTCTTTGCAAAAACCGTTGACGATGAGGTTGACGGCGTCCTCGGTCGAGAGCCCTCGCTGGCGACAGTAGAAGATCTGGTCTTCGCCGATTTTCGAGGTCGACGCTTCATGCTCGACCTGTGAGGAGCTGTTCTTGACCTCGAGATACGGAAACGTGTGCGCGCCACACCGGTCCCCGATGAGCAGCGAGTCGCACTGCGAGAAATTGCGCGCGCCGGTGGCGCCCTTCCCGATCCGGACCAGCCCGCGATACGTGTTCTGGCCCTGGCCGGCGGAAATCCCCTTCGAGATGATGGTGCTGCGCGTGTTCTTGCCCAGATGCACCATTTTCGTCCCGGTGTCGGCCTCTTGATGGTTGTTCGTCACCGCGACCGAATAGAACTCGCCGACCGAGTTGTCCCCCTGGAGGATGCAGCTCGGATATTTCCAGGTGATCGCCGATCCGGTCTCCACCTGGGTCCAGGTGACCTTCGCGTTGGTGAACGCCTTCCCCCGCTTGGTCACGAAGTTGAAGATGCCGCCCTTGCCGTTCTTATCGCCGGGGTACCAGTTCTGCACCGTGGAGTATTTGATGGTGGCGTTATCCAGTGCCACCAGCTCGACCACCGCCGCATGCAGCTGGTTCTCGTCCCGTTGCGGTGCGGTGCAGCCCTCGAGATAGCTGACCTCGGCTCCCTCATCGGCGACCAGCAGGGTTCGCTCGAACTGTCCCGTGTTGGCGGCGTTGATACGGAAATACGTGGACAGCTCCATCGGGCACTTCACCCCTTTCGGGATGTAGGCGAACGACCCGTCGCTGAAGACGGCCGAGTTGAGCGCGGCAAAGAAGTTGTCCGAGTGGGGCACGACTGAGCCCAGGTATTTCCGGACCAGCTCGGGATGCTCCTGCACCGCCTCGGAAAACGAGCAGAAGATGATGCCCAGATTCGCCAGCGTGCCCTTGAACGTGGTTGCCACCGACACGCTGTCGAAGACGGCGTCGACGGCCACGCCTGACAGCCGTTTCTGCTCGTCGAGCGAGATCCCGAGTTTGTCGAACGTGGCCCGAATCTCGGGGTCGATATCGTCCAGGCTGTCGAGCTTGATCTGCTTCTTGGGCGCCGCGTAGTAGCTGATGGACTGGTAGTCGATTGGGTCGTAATGGACGTTGTGCCACTTCGGCTCGGTCATCTTCGACCAGACGCGAAACGCGTTGAGACGCCATTCCATCAGCCATTCCGGCTCCTCCTTCTTGGAGGAGATGAGGCGCACGACGTCTTCGTTCAGCCCGATCGGGATGGAATCGGTTTCGACATCCGTGACGAAGCCATATTTGTATTCCTGCTTCGCGAGGTCTTCAACGGTTTCGGTGGCAGTACTCATGATGCTCCTGAGCCGTGACCCTGAACCCCGCGCCGCGCGGACGGCACGCAGGGCAGTCTGAGGGCCTTGGGCCTATTCCCGACCAAATTGGTCGTATATCAACATACCACGCGACCGAGGCATCGGGGAACCCCCCTGAGCCGTGAAGACGGGGCTGTGAGACCGGCCGCGTTACCGGTTACGAATGAAGGAGTTATCAGGCCTTGGCGGGCGATGGCCTCAGGACGCTCAGGACGAGTGCCACCGCCACGACGGCGACGGCGCCGACCACGTTGTACCAAATAAATGAGATCTCACTCGTCACCTCGACAAGCCCGACCACCGTCATTCCGGCCAGCAGCCCCCAGAAGGCCCCGTTGGCGGTCGCTCGCGGCACCGCGATCGCGAGCACGAACACACCCAGCAGCGATCCGTAGAAGTAGGAGCCCACGCGGTTGACCACCTCGATCAGCGACCCGAGGTTCGCGGCGTACAGCGCAAAACCGGTGGCGAAGACGCCCCAGAACGCGGTGGTCACCTTCGACACGAACAGGTAGTGCCGGTCCGTGGCCTCCGGTCGAAGATGGCGCCGATAGAAATCCATCACGCTGGTAGCCGACAGTGCATTGAGTTCAGCCGCGATGCTCGACATGGCCGCGGCCAGCACTGCGGCGATCAGCAGCCCGACAAGGCCCACCGGGAGCCGTGTCGTGATGAACGTCGGGAACACATAGTTGACGTCCGTGAACGCGGTATCGCCGCTGACCTCACGCACCAGATCGACCGCGCCGGCGCGGATGTCCGCAACCTGTGCCTGGCTGTCCACAAAGCGGTCTCGCGTGTCGGCGATGGCCACGGCGTCGCCCACCCGACGGGCCGCAATCATCTGGTCGGCAGCCTCACGGCGATCCTCGAACGCGGTGTGGAACTGTGTCTCCAGCTGGGTGAATTCCGCCGCGCGCGCGCCAGCGCGGATTTCGCCCTCGTGAGCCGCGTTGAACAGCATCGGCGGCTCGTGGAACAGGTAAAACACGAAGACGAGCACCCCGGTCAGCAAAATCATCGCCTGCAGGGGAATCTTCCAGAATGCGCTCATCAGCAGCGAACGGCGGCCCGCGTCGACTGACTGGGCCGTCAGATACCGTTGCACCTGGCTCTGATCGCACCCGAAATAGCCGAGCATGAGGAACACACCGCCGAGCAGCCCGGACCAGAAGGTGTATGTCTCGGTGAAATCGAGGCTGAAGTCTATGGTCGTCAGCCGCCCGGTGGCTCCGGCCACATGAAGCGCCTCTCCCAGCCCCACCCCATCGGGCAAACCGAGAATCAGGACGCAGACCGCGGCCGCCATCCCGCCGACGATGACGACCATCTGCTTCACGTCGGCCCATGTCACCGCTTGTACACCGCCAAACATGGTGTACAGCGTGGTCGGCACGCCGATGGCGAGAGCCGTGAAGGCCAGGTTCCATCCCAGCACGATCGACAGCACCACGGCCGGCGCCGAGATGATGACCCCGACGGCAAGGCCGCGAGAGACCAGAAACAGCAGGCCGGCGAGCGCCCGGGTCTTCGTGTCGAATCGCCGCTCGAGGTATTCGTACGCGGTGAACACCTTGGCCCGGTAGAAAAACGGCACCAGGGTCACCGACAAGATGATCATCGCGACCGGCAGGCCAAAGTAGAACTGGACGAACCGCATGCCGTCGGCGTATCCCTGGCCTGTGGTCCCGACCAGGGTGATGGCGCTCATCTGGGTCGCCATGACTGACAACCCGACGGCCCACCATGGCAGCGACCGACCCGCCAGGAAATACCCCTCAACCCCATCGGTGTCCTTCGAGCGTTTGAGCCCGTCGTAGATCACCCACGTGAGATAGACGCCGATGATGATCCAGTCGATTGGATGCATGGGGAGGTTTCAGCGAGTCCGGGCCGCTCGAGGAGAGGGGGCGCGCATCAGCCCGAGAAATACCGTGAGAAGCACCAGAGCCCCATGAGCACCAGCACCTCGGTGGCGACCACCGCCACGTAGACGAAGCCGAACGCCTCGTCGCCCCGGGTGTCGAACACCCGCGGTGACTCCGATACGCCGACAATGTGTGGGGGCGTCGCTTGGCTCATGATGTGGTGGCTCGTGGTTCAGGGGTGCGTGGGGGGCAGTATACCCGCCTGATCTTCGCGAAATCGATACAATCCCGGGCTTCGGCCGGCGTCGGGGTTGCGCCCCGGCGAACACGCCGATAGAATTGCGCGGGCGTTGGAGCCTTTGTGAAATAATGCACGTTTGCGCAGCGCGTTCCTGCACCGTGTCGATGGGCATCGTGGCGACGACCGACCCGACCAAGTGACGAAAACGTTGCTTCCAGAGTCTAGGGTGCTGAAACACCGCCGCAGAACGCGCGCCAGCGCGCCAGAGATTGCTGCTCCGACCGGACAGTCGCATCGGGCGGCCGGTCGGTATCCGGGAAGGTCAAGAAAGGAGTCACGACGTTGGACAACGTGACCACCGCCGAAGGAATCGCGCACGCCGAACACGCCGGGCATGACGAGCACGAGCTGAGCTTCCTGCAGGCCTATGTGTTCTCGCAGGACCACAAGGTGATCGGCATCCAATACGCCATCACCGCGTTGCTCTTCCTGCTGTTCGGCTTCACCCTGATGATGCTCATGCGGTGGAATCTGGCCTTTCCGGGCCGGCCGATCCCCGTGATCGGCAACTTCCTGGGTATGGCCAACGCACCTGGCGGCATCATGCTGCCAGAGTTCTACAACCAGCTGGGAGCGATGCACGGGACCATCATGGTCTTCCTGGGCGTCGTGCCGCTGGCCGTGGGCGGCTTCGGCAACTACGTGCTCCCGTTGCAGATCGGCGCCCCCGACATGGCGTTTCCGCGGCTGAACATGGCCAGTTATTGGTCGTTCTTCCTCGGCGGCATCGTCATGATCGCCAGCTTTTTTGTTCCGGGCGGTGCGGCGAACTCCGGCTGGACTTCGTACGCGCCGTTGTCGGTCATCGCGACCGACGGCCAGACCTGGTGGCTGATCGGGATGATTTTCCTGATCACTTCGTCACTGCTCGGTTCGGTCAACTTCATCGTTACGACCCTGCAGTTGCGCGCGCCCGGGATGAGTTTCATGCGGCTGCCGTTTTTCGTCTGGGCCCAGCTCGTCACCTCGTTCCTGCTTCTGCTGGCATTTCCGCCGCTCGAGGCGGCCGGCGTACTCCAGCTCATGGACCGGGTGGCGGACACCAGCTTCTTCATGCCGAGCGGGCTGGTGACGGGCGACGGCCCGCTGGAAATAAGCGGCGGCGGCAGCCCGCTGCTCTGGCAGCACCTGTTCTGGTTCCTGGCCCACCCAGAGGTGTATGTCCTGATTCTGCCGGCATTGGGCATCGTCGGCGAGATCGTCGCCAACAACACCCGCAAGCCGCTGTGGGGCTACCGCGTGCTCGTCGCCTCGGTCATCTTCCTCGGCTTCATGTCGTTCATCGTGTGGGCGCACCACATGTTCCTGACCGGCATGGGCACGACCATCAGCACATTCTTTCAAACCACGACGATGATCATCTCGATTCCGTCCGTGGTCATCCTGTCGGCAATGTTCCTGTCGCTCTACGGCGGGTCGATTCGGTATACGGTGCCAATGCTGTTCGCGCTGGCGTTTCTCCCGATGTTTGGCATCGGCGGGCTGACCGGTCTGCCGCTGGGGCTCACCGCGCCGGATATCCACCTGCACGACACCTACTACGTCATCGGGCATTTCCACTACGTGGTGGCGCCGGGCACGATCTTCGCGTTGTTCGGGGGCATCTATTACTGGTTCCCCAAGGCCACCGGGCGCCTGATGAACGACATGTTGGGCCGGATTCACTTCTGGGGTTCGATCATCGCGATCAATTGCGTGTTCATGCCGATGTTCGTCACCGGGCTGGCGGGGATGAATCGACGGCTCTACGACGGCGGCATGCAGTATGCGCACCTGCAGGGCGTGCTGGAGTGGAACCAGTTCATGTCCTACGGGGCCTGGGCGCTTGGATTCTTCCAGATCTTCTTCATCTTCAACTTCTTCTGGAGCATCCGGCACGGCAAGAAGGTGGACGACAATCCCTGGCAGTCGACGACACTCGAGTGGCAGGCCCCTTCGCCTCCGCCCCACGGGAACTTCACCACTCCGCCGGAAGTGCACCGCGGGCCATACGAGTACAGCGTGCCCGGCGCTTCGAGCGACTTCTCCATGCAGGGTCAGGCCCCCGGGGCCGAGCCCGCGAAGGTGTAACGACCGATGGAAATTCCCTATACCGTAGAGGCCCGGCCGGACACCGGGCTGAACAATGTCAAGCTCGGCATCTGGCTCTTTCTCGCCTCCGAGGTGATGCTGTTCGGCGGGCTGTTCTCATCCTATGTGCTCTTACGTGTTGGCGCCGTCGAGTGGCCGCAAGGCGCCGAGTTCCTGAACATCCCGATCGGCACGGTCAACACCATCATCCTGATCGCCTCGAGTGTCACGATGGTCATGGCCTACGCGTCCCTCAAGCTCGGCGATTTCGCCAAGTACAAGACGTACATGCTGGCCACCGTGCTGCTGCCGGTGCTCTTCCTGTGCATCAAGGGCTACGAGTATTGGGAGAAGGTCTCCCACGATCATCTGCCGTCGCACAGCACGTTCCTGGCGATTTATTGGACAATGACCGCGCTGCACGGGATACACATCATCGGTGGCATTGTCGTGAATGGGTATTTCTGGGGCCCCGGCAGCAAGATGTGGCACATCAAGCGGGAGATGTTCGAGAACCGCGTGGAGGCGGCCGGGCTGTACTGGCACTTCGTGGACCTGGTCTGGATCTTCCTCTTCCCGGTGCTGTATCTCCTGTAACGCGACATGTCCGAGGAGTCGTCATGAGCGGTAGCGCAGAAGAAGTCAGAAAACACATCGCGACCTACAAGAAGGTGGCCGGGGCGCTCGGTGTCTTCACGATCGTCACGGTGCTCGCGTCGTATCTCAATGTCCCGATTCCGCTGGGGATCACGATCGCGCTGGTCATCGCCCTCACCAAGGGCTCGCTGGTGGCCAGTTTCTTCATGCACCTCAGCGAGGAACGCAGCAAAGCGATCATCTGGACGCTCGGACTGACGGTCGTCTTCTGGTTCGTCCTGATGCTCCTACCGTTGTTCACCATGTCGGACCACATCGGGGTTCACAAGACGCTGCCGAACGCGAACGCGGCGACCGAGCACGCCGAAGAGGCACACTGATGTCGTTGCGGGCGTTCCACGTGGTCTTCGTGGTTGCGTCAATCGTGCTGTCGCTGATGATGGCCGTCTGGGGCGGCGTCAATTACGGCAGCGACCGTGGATCGGTCTGGCATCTGGTGACGACGGTGGGCGCCGTGATCGTCGCCGGCCTGCTAGCCGTCTACGTTGTGAAGTTCGTCCGGAAGACCCGGGAACTCGGGTTGAGCTAACAAGGCGGGTGGAACGATGACACGATTCTTACAGTGGACGGCGTTCGTAGCCGCGGCGCTCGCACTCGCGGCGCCGAGACCCGCCCTGGCCTGCGCGGTCTGCTTCGGGGACCCGAACTCGCCGATGGCGATCAGCGCCAGCTGGGGCGTCCTCCTGCTGGTTGGCATTACGGCCGCGGTTCTTTCCGCCTTCGCGGGCTTTTTTCTTTACCTGGTGAAACGATCACGCATGGCGCTCGGTCAAGGCGCCGACCTGTCCCGATCGTCCCAGGCCTCAGGGAGTATGTAGATGCAGGAGTTACTAGGACTGCCGCTGCAGGCCTCGTCCCACGCCGCCGAGATCGACCGCATCATTGTCATCGTGCACTGGCTGATGCTGGTGCTGTTCGTCGGTTGGGGCTCTTTTTTCACGTATACGCTGATCCGGTTCCGTCAAAGCGCGAACCCCAAAGCTGACTACCACGGCGTCAAGAACCATGTCTCCAGCTACCTCGAGGTGGCAGTCGCTATCGTCGAAGCGGTCATCCTGATTGCGTTCGCCATTCCCGCGTGGGCGACACGGGTGAACGCGCTGCCGCCAGAGAGCGGCGCCACGGTCGTCCACGTCATCGCGAAACAGTTCGCCTGGCACTCGGTGTACCCAGGTCCCGACGGTCGGTTCGGCCGCCGCGATGCGAGTCTCGTCACCTCGACCAACGAAATCGGGTTGGATCGAGAAGACCCGAACGGCCGGGATGACATTTACACCATCAACCAGCTGAGTCTTCCCGTCGACGCCCCCGTGATCGTCTATCTCTCCAGCATGGATGTCATCCACAGCTTCGCCATTTCGTCGATGCGAGTGAAGCAGGACGCGATTCCGGGCATGGAGATTCCGATCTGGTGGGAGCCGACGGTGGTAGGAGCCTACGAAATCAATTGCTCGCAATTGTGTGGGCTTGGTCACTACCGCATGCGTGGCGCCGTCAGTATTCTGACTCAGGCGGACTT
>CALBET010001105.1 GCA_937888665.1 uncultured Acidobacteriota bacterium | reverse complement strand
GGGTTGATGGCGGGGCACGTCGCACCGGAGGCAGCGCGTGGAGGGCCGATCGCGGCTGTTCGAGACGGCGACATGGTGGTGTTCGACCTCGAGGGTCGCGAGCTACGCGTCGAGCTTGACGATGCCGAGATCGCAGAGCGGCTCAAGGACTGGCGGGAGCCGCCACCGCGCTACACCACCGGTGTGATGGCGAAGTACCGCCGGCTGGTCGCCTCGGCCTCCGAAGGGGCCGTGACGCGTGCCGATGCCGAGTGATGCCGAGACGGCAGGCGTAGAGCGAAAGCGAACCATGGGCGACATGAAAACCGGCGCGCAGATTCTGTGGGAATCCCTCGTGCGAGAGGGCGTCTCGACGGTGTTCGGGTATCCCGGAGGGGCGATCCTGCCGGCGTACGACGCCATGCTCGATTACCCGATTCGGCACGTGCTGGTCCGACACGAACAAGGGGCCACGCACATGGCCGACGGGTTCGCGCGCGCCAGCGGCGAGGTCGGTGTCGCCGTGGCGACCTCTGGGCCCGGGGCGACCAACATGGTGACCGGCATCGCCACGGCGATGCTCGATTCGTCGCCCATTGTCTGCATCACGGGTCAGGTCGGCAGCAAGTTGATCGGGTCCGACGCGTTTCAGGAAACTGACGTCACCGGGGTGACCCTGCCGATCACGAAGCATAACTATCTGGTGACCGACGCGGCCGACCTGGCCGCCACCATTCACGAAGCGTTCTACGTGGCCCGGTCGGGCCGCCCGGGGCCCGTGCTCGTGGACATCACCAAGGACGCGCAGCAGTCGTCGACCGAGTTCATCTGGGACGGCGGACCGGTGCGGATGCCCGGGTATCGGCCGGAGTTGCGAGCGTCCAACGCCGAGTATGACCAGGCGATTGACCTCATCAACGGCGCGAAGCGACCGGTCATCTTCGCCGGGCATGGCGTCCAGCTCTCCGGCGCCATGGCTCTGGTGCGCGAGTTCGCCGAACGCGCGAACATGCCGATCGCGATGACGTTGTTGGGGATCGGGTCGGTCCCGGCGTCCCATCCGCTGAATCTCGGCATGATGGGGATGCACGGCGAAGCCTGGGTGAACCAGGCAATCCAGGAGGCCGACCTGTTGCTGGCGTTCGGCATGCGGTTCGACGACCGGGTCACCGGTAACCTCAAGACGTATGCGCCGAATGCGCGCAAGGTCCACATCGATATCGATCCGGCCGAGTTCAACAAGAACGTGTTGGTGGACGTCGCGCTGGCCGGCGACCTGTCGAACGTGCTGACGGACCTGCTGCCGCGCGTCGAGAAGGGGAATCGCGCTGATTGGTTGACCACCATCCGGGAGATGAGGGGCGACTCGGCGGTGCGCGACGTCCAGAACCTGCCGGACAACGGACACCTCTACGCGGCGCACGTCATCAACGACATCTGGCGGATGACGGAGGGCAAGGCCGTCGTGGTCACCGACGTCGGGCAGCATCAGATGTGGGAGGCGCAGTATTACCACCATCAGGAGCCTCGGACGCTCATTACGTCGGGTGGCCTCGGCACGATGGGATTCGCGCTCCCGGCGGCGATCGGCGCGAAAATCGCCAAACCGGACGCCGAGGTGTGGGTGGTCGTGGGGGACGGCGGGTTCCAGATGACGATGTGCGAGCTGGCGACGATCGCGCAGGAAAAGATCAAGATCAACGTGGCCATCATCAACAACGGTTACCTCGGCATGGTGCGTCAGTGGCAGGAGTTTTTCTACGAGCGCCGGTACGCGGCGACCCCGCTGCTGAGTCCAGACTTCGAGAAGCTCACCGAGGCCTTCGGTCTGCGCGGCGCCACCGTGTCGCGGCGTCAGGACGTGGAGCCGACGGTTGCCATGGCGCGGGCCGAGCCGGGTACTGTCGTCATAGATTTCAAGGTGGAGCAGGAAGACACGGTGTACCCGATGGTGCCCGCCGGCGCCGACCTCCATGCGATGATCCGCCGACCCAGTCCCAGCCCGATCGTCGAGACGGCAGATGACTAGCAGCCCATGGGCTGCCAGGTGCGAGTTTTGGAAAGCCGGATGTCAACATCGTCGGCTAGGCCCCGCGGGCGCGGCGTGGGGCCATGGGGCCCCCACAAGCACCCGCGTGGGGTTCGGGGCGCAGCACCCAGGTGGCCATGGTGCAGGGCTACGGCGCGCACGTGCGCGCCCGCGAGGCAGCGGCGCGGGGCAATGGGGCCCCGC
>CALBET010001104.1 GCA_937888665.1 uncultured Acidobacteriota bacterium | reverse complement strand
TGACGGCTACGTCGTCGCGGAGGCGCTCACCCAGCACACGGTCGACGACGCGGACATGCTCCCGGACCTGCTGGGCCAGATCGAGGCTCCGCTGCGGCGGTTCACCGGTGACAGCGCCTACGACACACGCAGCGTGTACACGGCGGTCGGCGAGGCCGGCGGCACCGCCGTCGAAGTCGTTGTCCCGCCTCGACGGCTGGCGGCAGCGTCGCCGAAGGCGACGGGGCCCTGGGCGCAGCGGAACCAGCATGTCGAGAGGATTGCCGAGATCGGAAGACAGGCGTGGCAGAAAGAAACCGGCTACCGGCAGCAGGCCCGCGTCGGGGCACGTTCCGCCGGTATAAACGGATCCTCGGCGGCAGCCTCCGCGCGAAGGGGTTCGAGGCGCAGCAGCGCGAAGCGGCGGTGGCGTGCGCCGTGCTGAACAAGATGTTGGCGCTCGGGAAGGCGCAGCCCTCCGCGGTCATGGCGTGATCGTCGGCGACTTCGACACCGGATCGGTTGGTGGTCGAATCATGCAACAACGCCGCGGCGCGTAACTGCAACGGATACAGCAGGTACCGAATATTCGGTAGAGACACCCAGCAGCATGACGACCGACGCCGGGATGCATCGAGAACGGCGCATTGCACAGTTGCCTCAGGATCGTAGCGGGGTCTGGCGTACCAGCTCGTCTCAGACGCGCGAATCATCCTCCGCGATCCCGGACAGTACAACCGGAGCGCGGTCGGGGAACTCGGCCACCAGCGACAGGTGTCCGCCCATCGCCTCGACGGTCTTGCGGAGAGTGGACAGCAATACATCGCTGCGCTTCTCAAGTCGCGAGACGCTGTCCTGAGTGATCCCGAGCTTTTTGGCCACGCGGACCTGCGTGAGCTTGCGTGCGTGCCGCAGTTCCCGCAAGGTCATCTCCTCGGCAATCAGCTCGGTGGCGCGGGCCTCGACCTTCCTGCGTTTGGTCGGGCTTAGCTTCGTGATTTTGTCGTCTACGTTCACAGCCATGACTACTTCCCTTCCTTCTTCAGGCGGACCAGGTGTGCGTCGAAACGGTCGTCAGCCTTCCGGATCAGCCCTTTGTAGAACCGCTTCTTACTGACCCCCGATTTGTCCCCCGCAACGAGCAAGATCGCCTTGCGCTTCGTGTCGAAGCCGAAGGCTACTCTTCGCCCAACTGCGGCCCGAACTGTTGCAGAAGCCGCGCCAACGCCAGAATCTCCGTCCGCACGTTCTCCTTCAGATCGTCGAACTCCGACTCAAACTCGTCGCCAATCTCAACAACCCAGCTCACCTTCATAATATGTTATACATTCCATATGTCGTCAAAGACATCTCTGGGCTCCTTCGAAAACCGGTCGCCAGCGTAGTCTTCGCCGTGCGGTCGCCAACGCCGCAGGAGAGCTCAGGAATTTGTGGGTCGGTTCAGCACGGCCTGGCCCGAGCGTGTCGACGGCGGAGGGAGGGGTTGGTGCACGAATACCCTGGGTCGCTGGCTCCGGCGTACCATGCCGTGGGAGGGGTGGACCCCGCCTCCGACCCGCCGTCGTGGCGGGCAGCAGCGCTACTCGGACCTGGTGGTCCTGACGCCGCTGACCTGCGCATGCTGTTCCACCTGCCGCTTCGGCAGACCGAGGGTGTCGTCGCGTCGTTGCTCCGGCTGATGGGCCTGCACCTGAATGCCCCGGACCACACGACGCTCTGCCGGCGCAACAGGGACGTGCTGGTCCCCGCCCTGCGCCGATCCGACGACGGACCGATTCACCTAATCGTCGGCTCGACCGGGCTAAAGAAGGGCTAAAGATCTACGGCGCCTGCGACACCGGATCAATTCCGTGGTCGAAGCATGCAACAACGCCCCATCCCGTCGAGACCGTTCATTGCTCAAGTGTACCGGCGGTAACCCCATGCGTTTCCACGATTTCGAAGGGGGAAGCTGGGCCACCAACAGCGACCGACGCAAGCACCCGACTTCGACACCCACACCCTACGAGGCAGCCCGTAGCACGAACTCCACTTTTACGGCGTCGAACGGAAACACAACTCGTCGATCTTCGGTGCGGTCGAGGACGCCGGCATTGAGGAGCGCCGTGATGTCAGTGTGCACCGCCTTGACGTCGCGGTCGACACGTCGCGCCGCTTCGCGGATGGACACGGGGCCTGCACCGCAGAGCGCTTTGAGGAGTGCCCAGCGCTTCGCAGTAAGCACCTTCCACAGAAGCTCCGGCGAGGCAAAACTGATCCGCGCGGATCTCTCCGGCTTGCTGGTCTTCCAAACACGGACGAAATCCTCCATCGCTTTGCCAGGAGCGCGTACGTCAAGAGTGACGGTTTTCACGGTTCCACCTCGCGATATCGCGTTGGAAGTCGGCGACGAGCTTGTCCGGCGTCGTGAAGGTATAGGCACTTTCCTTCCCGTCGATGTGCCGGTGATCGCCTTTGCCCTGCTCGTTGTCGTAGCGGACGATGCAGCCGCCGTCCACGACGTACGCCAGTCGATACTTGAACGCGTGCGTCGAGCCAGCCACTGGTTTCGGGAGCTGCCAGAGCACCAGCTCCGCGAACGCAGTCTCCGAGAAGGCGATGCGTGTCCGTAGGAGCAGCACCGCCTTCATGTTGGGCAGAATACCAACACCTAAAGACTGTTGTCAATTAGGCCAACACTCCACGCACCACGGGCTGCCACTCCACCGGAGTGTTTTACGATTCGCGCCTATATCGAGAACCAGGAGTGGGACGAGGACGTGGAGGGCTTCAAGATTACCGCGCCGCGCGAGCCTTAAGCCGGCTCTCAGCCGGGCGCCTTCAGCCGCAGGCCGACTTTCAGTCGGCTCGAGGTCGCCTGATCAACCGCGAACGGCGCAAGCACCCAAGCTTACGCCGCATCCACGGTGACGGTGTACTGGAGGCCAGCCCGGTGCAGTTCGTCCTGGAGTGCGAGGCGCACGAACTGCGATTCCGCATAACCCAGCAGCACCGCCCAGCGGGCCGCCCTCTCCGGACTCACCACCTTGCGGCCGTTCTCAATGTGTGACAGATGCTGCTTGGACACTCCGAGCCGAGCCGCAAACTCCGACTGGGTCGTGCTTTCACCCTCGCGAATCGAGCGCAGCAGTTTCGCCAGGGTGAGGGGGCCACCACTAAGCTGCTCCAGGAAGCGCATCGCATCTGAACGGCGAGTGACACTCTTGCTAGTAGGCATGGGGAGTAACCTCTTCGACCGACACAAGCTGGACGTCGTGGTCCGCGGCGATCGTGTAGATGGCCCGCCACTGGCGACTCAGCCGGATCGATCGCTGGCCTCGGCACTGACCCTTCAAGGGCTCATCGTGAAATCCTGGAACGCGTCGGGTCACGTCGAGGCCGTCGCTCTCGACGGCCTCGACCCAGGCCAAAAGCTTGTCGACCACGTGTCGAGGCACTCGGCGTAACTGCCGACGTGCCCGCGCCGTGATACGGGCCCGGGATATCACTGATCCAGTGTAGCCCTAACGGGGCTACACGTCAACGATGTGGCGCGTAGCGCGCACGTGGCGCAGAAGCAGCACGGCTGCCCCCGGCGCGCTTCGTCCACCTCCTGATTCGGCGAACGAGGCAGCCTCCCGTCACAACGGTCACCAGCCGTGGAGACATGGACGGCCCGGTTTGACCTGGCGCTGCGCTCACCGAGCACCACGACCTGGCGGCGGCGGCGCGGGTCGTACCGGGCGGCGTCGTCTGTCTGCTCTCAGCGCTGCGGTTCCACGGCCTGGCGACGGTCAATCCGTTCGAAGTCTGGGTCGCAATCGACCAGAAAGCGTGGCGCCCGCGCCGCGACCATCCGCCGCTGCGCCTCGTATACCTCTCGGGCGCCGCGCTGCGGGAGGGGGTTGAAGCCCATGACGTCGAGGGGGTGGCGGTGCGCGTCTTCAGCGCGGCCAAGACGGTTGCCGACTGCTTCAAGTTCCGCAACAAGATCGGCACCGACGTTGCCGTCGAGGCGCTGCGTGACTACCGGCGCGTCCATCCCAAGCGCCTCGACGACGTCTGGCGCAACGCCGAGACGGACCGCGTGACCCGGGTCATCCGCCCGTACCTGGAGGCTATCGGGTGACTCCGAATCGGCAACCGAACAACGTCCCGGCGTCGGTACGGGCGCGGCTGCGCGAGCTGTCCCGCGGCCGGCACGTCGAGTTCCAGCTTCTGCTGTCCGATTTCGCTATCGAGCGGCTGCTGTTCCGTCTCGGCGCCTCCCCCTACGCGGATCGGTTCGGCGTGAAGGGCGCCACTCTCTTCAAGCTCTGGTCCGACGAGAGTCACCGGGCCACCGACGCGCGTATTCCGTTCCAAGTAGACGTTGGCTTCGGTGACGCGATCGTGCCGGCGCCGACCCTGGTCGCCTACGATGAACAACGCAGGTCGGCCGGATTCAGCGCCGGTCGAATGCAGCGGGACTTC
>CALBET010001103.1 GCA_937888665.1 uncultured Acidobacteriota bacterium | reverse complement strand
CTTGCGCCGGTCTATCCAACGACCTTCGCGCAGCTTGTAGCGCTCCCATGCCTTGCCGGCGGCCAGTCCGACGAGCAGCGCCAGGAGTACGGCCAACAGGGCCAGCGATTCATCCATCAGAACAGCTCGGTGCGCCACAGGTCGTGGAGATGCAGCAGGCCCAGTACCTGCGTGCCATCGTCCACGACCACCAGCGAGGTAATGCGGTGGGCTTCCATGATCTGCAGCGCCTGAGCCGCCAACGTGGCCGGGCCAATGGTGTGCGGCGCGGTGGTCATGACCTCGCCGGCTGTCCGGTCGCGAACGGTGTGCTCACGTGCCAACCGTCGCCGGAGGTCACCATCCGTGATCACGCCGGCCAGGCGACCATCTGAGGTCGACACGCAGGTCATGCCGTGCCCTTTGTCAGACATCATACGGAGCACCGTCGGCATCGGAGTGTCGACGACGACGATCGGAAGGGCGTCACCGGTATGCATCAATCGGTCGGCCCGCAACAGCCGTTTGCCGAGGCCGCCACCGGGGTGCAGTCCGGCGAAATCGGTTTTGCTGAAGCCCTTCTTGACCAGGAGCGTCATCGCGAGGGCATCGCCCATCGCCAGGGCGGCGGTGGTGCTGGCGGTCGGCACGAGATTCATCGGGCAGGCCTCACTGCGGACCTGGCAATCGAGGGTCACATCGGCGGCTTGCGCCAGGGTGGAGTCCGGGGCGCCGGTCAAGCAGATGACCCGTGCGCCGACGCGTTTGATGGTCTCGAGGAGCCGGAGAATCTCGTTGGTCTCGCCGGTATGGGACAAGGCGACAACGACGTCGTCCGCCTGGATGACCCCCAGATCGCCGTGTACCGCTTCGGCGGGGTGCAGAAAAAACGCCGGAGTGCCAGTACTGGAGAGTGTGGCGGCGATTTTTCGACTAATGATGCCGGACTTCCCCATGCCGGTCACGATGACGCGTCCGGTGCAGGCGTTGAGCGTGTTGACCGCGTCGGCGAAGCGCTGGTCGAGGCGGTCGATCAGCGCGGTGATCGCCGCGGCCTCGACCCTCAACACCTCGCGACCGAGACGCAGGTCGACATCGTCGCCTAGATTCACGGACGCGCCAGCGTCGGGTGTGGCAGTCATACGCGCGCGGCGGCGTCGATCCGCAGGAGACGCGTCAGCAGAGACTCCAGGCGGTCGAACGGCAGCGCGTTCTGACCGTCGCTCTTCGCCTGGGCCGGGTCCTCGTGGATTTCCAGAAAGATGCCATCCACCCCGGCGGCCACCCCGGCCGACGCGAGCGGCTCGATGTATTCAGCCTGGCCCGCGGTCACGCCGTCGCCCGCTCCAGGGAGCTGCAGGCTGTGCGTGACATCGAAGACGACGGGCACTCCCAGCGCCCGGAGCTGAGGAAACGTTCGCATGTCGACCACCAGATTGTGATAGCCGAAGCTGACACCCCGCTCGGTCAGCAGAACCTGGTTGTTCCCGCAGGCGGTCACCTTGGCCAGCGCGTGGCGCATGTCACCGGGAGCCATGAACTGTCCCTTTTTCAAGTTGACCACCCGACCCGACTCGGCGGCCGCCACGATCAAATCCGTCTGGCGCGACAAGAACGCGGGAATCTGCAGGACATCAGCCACCTCGGCCACCGCGGCGACCTGATGCACGTCGTGCACATCGGTGAGTATCGGAAGGCCATGGGCCTCCTTGACCCGGGCCAGCGTCTTCAGCCCCGCCTCGAGTCCGGGCCCGCGAAACGAGTGGAGGGACGTTCTATTCGCCTTGTCGAACGACGCCTTGAAGATGTAGGGCACCCCGAGACGCCGAGCCACGGTCGCGATCGCGCCGCCGAGCGACAGTGCGTGGGCCTCGCTTTCGATGACACAGGGTCCGCCGATCAGGACGAGGGGAGCGCCGTCCCCGATAAGCAGGTCCCCGACACGCACAGTCGCCATCTGCTCATTATAGAGACCCGGCTGACCGAGCGGGAACTGAGCAGCATGGCACACCGCTCTTGGGGCATGTCCTCAGGGTCACGAGATGGCTGTCGCGGCCAGTGCGCGGGTCTCCGCTTTGTGCGCGTAGCTGGCCCTCACAAAGTCGGCGAACAGGGGGTGCGGGCTGAGCGGCTTGGAATGGAACTCCGGGTCAAACTGCACGGCGACGAACCAGGGGTGGTCCGGCAACTCGATCGTCTCGACGAACTTTCCGTCCGGCGACCGGCCAGCGATGCGCAGACCGTGGTCCGTCAGTGTCGTTTCGTACGCGCGGTTGAACTCGAATCGATGCCGGTGCCGTTCGTGGACTTCGTCGGAGGCGTAAATGCGTCGTGCGACCGAGTCCGGCGCAAGGTGACAGGGGTACGTGCC
>CALBET010001102.1 GCA_937888665.1 uncultured Acidobacteriota bacterium | reverse complement strand
TGGAAAACACGAATCGAATTAGCGAATGCAATATTCGAATTCATTGAATTCTTCTATAATGGGCAACGCAGACACTCCAAAATTGACTACATTTCACCGTGACTGGACCCCGTGCTAGGCTCTGGTATGAATCGTGGAACGCAGAGCGTATTGCGGCTTGACGGAAGCTCAGAGTTCGAGGGGGAATGGGACCCGCGCGTCTTGGCTGACCTGTTGACAGGTGAAGACCTTGACTTTTGGAAGGGACGGCGGGTTCTTGATATTGGTGGAAATACTGGCGGCTTGAGCCTCGAACTCGCAAGGCGAGGCGCATCGGTGACCATCTCCGAACCGGACCCGTACAAGAACTCCATCGCCAAAACCGAGAGGATTATCCGGCGCTCAGCCGTGGACGAGGGATTGAACCTTGAAATTGCTGATGCTGACCTCTTTCACTGCCATGAACTTGACCGACACGACACTGTGCTGTGCTTAGGTCTTCTCTACCACTTTCGGCACCCGCAGCTGGTGGTGGATTATCTATCGGCTCTAGAGCCGGAATGGCTCTTCATTTCCTCCCAAACGCACCCGTCGGACGACCTGGCACTTTTCAACAGAGCGCATCTCGGTATTCTTGGCCGTGGGCACCTTCCCGACGACACGGTGTTGACTGGTTGGCACCCGACGCGAGCTCTGCTAGTTCGGATGCTTGAGTGGGCAGGATTCGACACGCCAATTAGTCTGACGGCGGACCGCTACGACTTCCCAAAAAAGCTGCCTGGAGCCACTAACTCCAGCTACTACAAGGCCAAGTTGTTGAGGCCCGTAAACGTCGAGGAAGCGTCACGAGCCTATCTTCCGCGTTAACCTGCAAGTCGAGTTCGGCCAGGCACCCGATGGATTCCCACCCTCCCCCGGGTCTGACCGTCGACTCGCTCGTTGTGGGTCAGCTACACGTCGCTCGGCCTAATCACGGCGGCGATGCAGACTTGTGCATGTAGGCCCGAGGGCGCTCATAGATTCGGGTCAGATTGCCAAATCGCAATACCGGGTGTGTACCAACTACAGAAGGGCAAATTGACGAGATTCCCCTTCGAATTGGTCTCGAGAAGATCGCAGGAAGCCGTTTACCCGCTGATCTTCCCCTATCTCAGCGATTTGGTAGGTGTTGTCGAACACAACAACCGCGTCATCAGCAAGAAAGGGTCTAATCGTTTCAAACTCATACTTCACGTCCGCTTCAAGGTGTGAAGCGTCGAGCAGCGCGAAACGACATTGTCTCTCGTCAAGGAACTGTCGGAGTGAGTCCTCAAAGACTTCACGGACGTCACCAGTCACTAGGTGAATCATGTCTGCGACCCCGGCGCGCGTCCATAGAGATCTGGCGCGTTCCGCACATTCCTCGTCGATTTCAAAAGTTACGACCCTGGAGTCCCCGCACCCAAGGTCGAACAGTGCCTGCGCCAGAATCGCAGTGGTGGCACCGAAGTTGGACCCAGTCTCAATAATTACCGAAGGCTCATTGCGAGGATGGTGGCACAACACCAAGGAATACAGAAGACTCCATCCCGGCCACCCCAAAGTAGCACCCGTGTGAGTTCTGGCGGTGGCTAGATCTGGCGACAACGCTTCAAGCCTGGCGATTTCAGAATTGGGTAGCAGACCTCTGGAATAATCAAACATTCTAAAGAACCTTGGGTCCCTCATTGCCTTCGCCCCACTACGTTTCCTCAACCCCTCGCGGGTCTGAATTCACCTGTTGCCGATCTGCTCATGCCAAGTTCCTCGATACGAGTGAGTTGGCGCCTTCCCAAACGCGACGAAGCGCCGAATCGTCCGTGAGAACGCTGTCTGTTCCAGCCTTCACCCCCGGCCACTGGGGGTTTCCATAGTCATCCACCACAAGGAAGCCGCCCTGCCGGACTCGAGCCCCGAATGTAATCAGGTCACTTGCCACGCCGGACGAACTGTGATCGCCGTCAAGAATGACGACATCGTAATCATGACTCGACGGCAGGTCGAACGAAGTCGGATTGGTGCTGTCACCAGTCTCGAGTTGAAATGCGCCACGCGTCCATCCGCGTGACCGCGCGAGGTTGGCCTCAACAACGGCCCTATCGATCCGGACTCCGGTGATGAGATCCCGATCACGCGTTGCGTAGTAGCCATCAAACCGGTCAAGCAGAGTGAACTCGGCCTCGACCCCGTAGCCTTCGAGAATCTCGTTCATCGCGTACACCCCGATTCCAAACAGAGTGCCCACCTCCAAGATTCTCGGGTTGGCCGTTCCGGTCGCCAAACAACATGCTATGCGAAGGGCGACGGTCGAAGTTGACGCCGCAAGTCGACCAGAAAGAACTTCCTCAATGGTTGTGATCTTTGAGGACCAGTACTTGATTTCCTTCCACTCCACCGAAACGCCGAGGGTGTGCTTGAACGTCTGAGCCAGAAGCCGCGCTTCATGATCGGGTATTTGCCGACTATGTGCCTTCCATGAGTCCCGGCCTGACACCGACTCCACACCTGAGGCCAGACCATCCACCCGGCCCGATACTGACGCCACTTCACCCGCCACGCCATCCACCCGGCCCGATACTGACGCCACTTCACCCGCCACGCCATCCACCCGGC
>CALBET010001101.1 GCA_937888665.1 uncultured Acidobacteriota bacterium | reverse complement strand
CTGAAGCCCAGGACTTCGACCGCCTCGAACTGAAAGCCATCATCGGCACATCGGGCTTCGTGGACGAGGTCACCGACTACTACCCGGTCGTCGGGGCGGCCGCCCGCGTCTCTCTGACGCGCACGTTCGCCATCCAGCCGGAGTTCACCTACTTGCGAGCGTCGGCTCGGCACCAGGACTACGCGTTCCAGACCGCCGCCATCTGGCAGTTCCAGCCCGGCGGACGGCTCCAGCCGTATCTGGTCGCCGCGGGCGGCGTGCGGCACAGTCGTTTCCGATTCCCGGGTGCGCTCCGAGAGCGATTCTCATCGAATGAGTTCACGGGCGGCGGTGGGGTCGGGCTGCGGGTGGACGTCGGCCGTCGACTCTGGCTGAGCCCGGAGGTCCGACTCGGCTGGGAGCCCATCGTCCGGGCGACTGTGAGCCTCGGCTATGCCCTCCGGTGACCGACAAGGACACTGGGACAGTGAGCCCGCAGGGCGACGAAGATGGCGACCCCCATGGGGACAGTGCCGACTGTCGCTTGCCAGAGCCGTATTTGATGAGGGCACTGCCCTCAAGTTCCTGGACGAGATCCATTCTCTCGCCGTCCAGTGTCAACCAGAGGGCGGCTTCGATTGGCTGCCCGTTTAGTGGGCGTCTGCCCGGCTGTCGCCCCTCCAGCCAGCAGCAGCCCATTCAGCACAATGGCCGTCGTCCACGGTCGTGGCTTTTAGACACCAGGTTGGTGATATCGCTCCCTCAGTCCAACCAGCGGACCATCATCACGCTGAGGTCCGTCCGAAGGTCCGCGAACCTGCTCCGCGGCAACCAGCTCCACGTGCCCCTCGGACAGCACTGACGGCGCCATGATCCGAAACCCACGGCGCTCATAGAACGGCCGGTTCCACGGAATGTCTCGGAACGTGCTGAGAGTGACGGCCGAACGACGGGATTCGCGGGCCCAACTTCACCGGAATACGCACCCAAGCACAGACGGCGTCAACCAGCAGGGCCCCCACGCCACGTCTCCCATGCGCCGGCAGGACGCTCAGCTCGTCGAGGTGCGCGAAGGGATGGATCTGGAGAATCACGCGTTCTGTGTCATTTCACCAGTCTGTGGCACATTTGGAGACGGTGTTGTGTTGAGAAGTTGCTGATCTGAATGCCTAGAAATGCCCCGCCTCGACGCCCAGAATGATCAACGTATTCCTGAGCGGGTCCTAAAGGACGACAGTGGATCGCGTTCGACGGCGGACCGCGCTTCGGCGATCGACTCGTCCGCCCGGCCCTGTTGGCCGAGCAACTCGGCGAAACGCGACCGAGCGATGGTGTCCCCCGGATTCAGCTCCAAAGCACGACGATACTCACGCTCGGCACCCGGCCGCGCCCGGCTACGGTGCAGAACTGGCCCTTGACCATCGCCGCATCCTGGCTCGGCTTTCGGCTGTGGCCGCGGCAGAGATTTGGTCAAGTTTCGCCCCCCTCTAATACTTCCTAAGAACGGATACTGCCACTCTTGTTTCCTGCCGGAGGCGCAGGAGCTGCGAGGCCGTGGGTCTAGTCGTCTGGACCGTCCCCTATTGCCAGGGGCACGATACGTGGCACGGGCTCTGCGCGTGGTGGGGGCGTGGCCTCCCCGTCGACGACGTACCAACCGAGGCAGTCGGCAACCAGCGTTCTCCACCAGGTGGTGCGCGATCACTTCGAGACGTGTCGGGCGCAGGCGGCCGACCTGCGCGACGGCGAGGGCCAACGCCGACATGCACGTCAAGGCACGATGCGTCGCGCTCAGTCAGCTCTGACGTTCGCGTGCGGGTTGCTCGCGGTGACCGGTTGCACGCCCGCGAAGATCACGATCCTTGCGCGGGCGCGGCGACCTCCGCCCTCTGGGTCGGTGCGAGTGACACCGGCGACTGGCAGGCTGGCGCCGAGTCCGAGTCCGTCGTCGTCCTCAGAAGTGCCTGGCGCGCGACGGTGCGCTTGCTCTTGCCTCCGCCGCGGGTTGAATCGAATATATACAACCCAATGGTTGTGCATTCTGTCTTACCTGCCGCGGACGTAGACCGAATCCTCCGGGCGCTCGCCGACTCGACGCGTCGCGACATCGTCGAGCGCGTGCTTGCGGGCGAGCAATCCGTCAGCGCGCTCGCCGACGGCTACGCCATGTCGTTTGCGGCGGTGCAGAAGCACGTCGCCGTGCTCGAGCGCGCGGGTCTCGTGACCAAGCATCCCCGTGGCCGCGAGCGGCTCGTGCGCGGCGACCTCGATGCCATCCGCAGGGTCAGCACCCTGCTTGACCGTTACGAACAGCTGTGGAGGGCTCGCGTCGATCACCTCGATGCACTGCTCGCCGCCCCCGAAGACCCCACCAGCGAGAGTTGAGCCATGCCCATCATCGACGTCGTCAAGGCCCCCGATTCGCTCACCATGACCGTGACCGCCGAGTTCCCAGTGCCGCTGCGGCGGCTATGGGACGCCTACGCCGACCCGCGTAAGCTCGAGCGCTTCTGGGGCCCGCCCAGCTGGCCTGCCACCTTCACCCGCCACGACATGGCGGTGGGCGGCCGCTCCGAGTACACGATGCGGGGTCCCGACGGCGGAACCTCTTCGGGCTACTGGGAGTTCCTCGCGGTCGATGCACCACGCCGCTTCGAGGTGCGCGACGGCTTCGCACGCGAGGACGGCACGCCCAACCCGGACATGCCGAGCATGCGCATGGTCTTTTCATTCGACGAAACGCCGACCGGCTCGCGCGTCGAGACGACTACCCACTTCCCCTCGGCCGAGGCGCTGCAGCAGCTGCTCGCGATGGGCATGGAAGAGGGCATGCGGCAGGCCATGGGCCAGATGGACGAAGTGCTCGCCGACCTCACTTCGTTTGCGGCTGGACACGGTACCATGACGCCGGTCCTTTCCGAGACGCAGGTGCGCGTGAGCCGCGTGATCCGCCGCAGCGTTGCGCACGTGTGGCGCGCCCACCACGAGCCTGCGCTGATGCAGCGCTGGCTACTCGGCCCCGACGGCTGGACGATGCCGGTGTGCGAGCCCGCCGCGGCGTTGGGGAGCGCGTACCGCTTCGAGTGGGCGCCGATTGCGGGAGGGCCTGCCGATGGCACACCCGGTTTCGGCTTCGAGGGCGAGCTGCTCGCGTCCGAGCCGCCCTGCCGCGAGGTCACCACCGAGCGCATGATTGGTATGGACGGCCCTGGTACCACCAACGAGCTCACCCTCACCGAGCTGAAAGGCGGCACGCGGCTGTCACTGCTCATCACGTACCCGAGCGCCGAGGTGCGCGACCTCGTGCTCGGCACCGGCATGGTCGACGGGATGGAGACGAGCTACGCGCGCCTCGAGTCCGTGGTGCTGGCGCAGCTTTGAGCACCCGCGGCGTTGCCGCGCCCTCACGAGGGGGGCTCAGGAGGGGGGCGTGGGTCCAAGAACGGGCGTTCCGTTAACTCGGGGGGGCCTAATCCTGGCTCAATCCTGGCTAAACGACCACAGGCGGGGTGCGGCGCAAGCGCGACCACACGGAGCCAACCGGCACGGTGGCTGCGCCAGGTCGCGATCAAGTTCAGCCGCACGGACCAGCCCCGTCGCAGGTGCGCAAGGCGCTGGGGCGTGTCGGGTGATCGGGCAAGCGCGGTCGATCCAGCGCCAGCGGCGCTTACCGGCGAATCGTCCCACCGTTTCACCGGGTAGGGCTCGAGTGGTCGGTGTCCTCGCGATCCTCTCCCAGATTTTCCGCTGGGGCCATTGAGTCGCGGCGCAGATCATCGAACAGGGTGCCGTCCCAGAGAGGAACCCCGATGACGTGCGCGGCGTGTCCGAGCACATGAGCCGCGACCGGCGCGGTCAGAAACACGAAGATCACGATCGCGCCCGCCCGGACGCTGACTGCAAGGCTGCCGAAATGAACGGCGGCCGCCAAGGCCAGGCACGCGATGCCGAGTGTCGAGGCCTTGGTTGACGCCTGCATGCGGGCGTACAGATCGGGAAAGCGAACGATGGCGACCGCTGCCAGAAGCATCAATCCGCTTCCAAGCAGGAGCAGAGCGACCGTCAGCCACTCACGAAGGGCAGTCATGACGAGAAGAACCTCCTGAGGACGTACTTCGCAAAGGCGACCGTACCCAGAAACCCTAGGAGGGCCAGCGCGACCGCCGGCTGCAGCAGCACCGGACTCTCGTAGTGGATCGCGCTCGTGACCATCGCCCCCACGACGAAGATCGTCAGCAGATCGAGTGCCGCGACACGGTCGGGGACCGTGGGCCCGCGCACCAGGCGCCACAGGGTGAGTGCGGCCGCTAGCGCCATCACCGTGAACGCGATGGAGGTGGCCACCCGCACGACGTCGGCCCCGAGGAGGGCACCGAACGTCATCGGAGCAACTCCAACACCCTTCGCTCGAAGCCGTTCTTGATCTCGGCGGTCAATTGTTCGCGGTCGACCACGTACATGGCGTGAACGTACAGGACGTCTCGGTCTGAGGAGACCCACAGGCTTAATGTACCGGGCGTCAGCGTGACGAGATTGGCGAGCAACGTAATCTCGGCATCCGTCGTGGCGTCGAGGGGGATACCGACGATCGCGGGGCGCATATGATGAGTCGGCGTCAGCACATCGTGCGCGATCCGCAGATTCGACAGAACGAGCTCCCAGGCGAGGAATGCCAGCAGGTCCACTGTCCGATAGAGTTTGAGGAACGGCTTTGGCACGCCCCGGCCTCGCTGCGTGAGATAGGTCACCCCGCTGGCGAGGATGAACCCTCCGAACAGATTGACTAGCGTCATCCGGCCAGTCAGAACGACCCATGTCACTGCGAGGGCAACGTTCCACAGTAAATTGGTCACCGTTCGCTCCCTAGGACGGCGTCGATATACGCGGACGGATCCATCAGCTGGGCTGACGCCCGCATCGCCAGGCTAAACACTGGTTCCGCCGCCAGACCGATCGCCACCGTGAGGGTGACTAGCGCCACAATCGGCACCAGCAGCAAAGGAGAGTCTGCGCGGCCTGAGTTCGCACCGGATGCGCCCTGGGGCATCGGTATCGGATCACCGGTTATTGGGCTGGGAAGCGGCTTCCAGAACACTGCCTGCCAGATCTTGGTCATCGACACCAGGGTCAGCAGGCTCACGGCGAGCGCGGTCGTCACAACCGCGTAGCTTCCGGCATCCAGTGCGGCACGCACCAGCGCCAACTTCGCGAAGAACCCGGACAGCGGCGGAAGCCCGGCCAGAGAGAGCGCCGGAATCAGGAACAGGACCGCGAGCACAGGGGAATCCTTCGCAAGTCCTCCGAGGCTCCGCAAGTCGAGGGTTCCCCGCAACCGCTGTACGACACCCGAGATTAGGAACAACGTGGTCTTCACGATGATGTGGTGAATCAAGTAGAAGATCGAGCCAGCCAGTGCGAGCGGCGTGAACAGGCCGAGCCCCATCAACATGTATCCGATCTGACTCACGATGTGAAACGACAGGACGCGACGGAACTCCTGCTGGGCAATCGCCCCGAGCACACCGGTCACCATGGTGAATCCGGCCATCCCCAGAATCACGCCGTGGGTCGCCGTGACGTCCTGCAGGAACACGAGCGTGAAGACGCGAATCAGCGCGTACACGCCCACCTTGGTCAGAAGGCCGGCAAAGATGGCCGAGACTGCGACTGGCGGGGTGTGATAGGAGGCCGGCAACCAGAAGAAGAAGGGAAACACCGCGGCCTTGATACCGAATGCTGCGAGGAACAGCATGGCGATCGCTGTGATCATGCCGCTCGCACCTGAATCCACCGCGGCAAGCTTGACCGAAAGGTCCGCCATATTCAGAGTTCCGGCGGTGCTGTAGAGCAGGCCGACAGCCGCGAGGAAGATGGCCGAAGCCATGAGGTTCAGCGTGACGTATTTAATGGCG
>CALBET010001100.1 GCA_937888665.1 uncultured Acidobacteriota bacterium | reverse complement strand
CACGGCTGATGCTTGCGGTCGGCGGTGCCACCATCGTGGGCGCCTCGGGGGCGGCCTGGCTGATAGCTGGTCGCATCCTGAGGCCGCTGCGCGATATCGCCGAGACCGCGCGCAGCATCACAGATACCGATCTGTCCAGGCGCATTCCCGCCCGCGGCGGCGAAGACGACGAGTTGGGCAATCTGGTGCAGACGGTTAACCGGATGCTGGACCGGGTGGAAGCGGCAGTGTCGGCGCAGCGCCGTTTCAGTGATGACGCCGGCCACGAACTCCGCACCCCGATCACCATCGTGCGCGGTCACCTCGAGGTGCTCGACCCGACCGACCCCGACGACGTGATATCGACAGTCGCGCTGGTCGACGACGAGCTGGAGCGGATGAACCGGATGGTATCCGAACTGCTGCTCTTGGCCCGGGCGGAACATCCGGCGTTCCTGCATCCCACGCTGGTCGACGTCGGCGCGCTGACCAGGACAGCATTCAAAAAGCTGGCCGGTCTCGGCGACCGCGACTTCACCCTGCAGGCCGTCGCAGAAACGAGCGCCGTCCTGGATCCGGCTCGGATCACCCAGGCGCTGGTCGCGTTGGCCGACAACGCATGTCGCTACACTGCCGACGGTGACTGGATCGGGGTGGGATCGGCGCGAGAAAACGGCTGGCTGAAGTTCTGGGTCGCCGACTCCGGACCGGGAATCAGCGCGGCCGACCGCACCCGCATCTTTGAACGGTTCTCACGCGGCGGCGACGGCGCGAGGCGATCCGACGGTGCCGGGCTGGGCCTGGCGATCGTGCAAGCGATCGCGGTGGCACACGGCGGCAAGGTGCTGCTTGACAGCGTCCCCGGAAGCGGCGCCACTTTCACCGTCCTCTTCCCTGACACAGGAGTGCCATGGCCCGAATCCTGATCGCCGAAGACGAACCGCGTATTTCCAGCTTCATCGACAAAGGCCTGTCCGCCGACGGATTCGCCGTCACAGTCGTGGCTGACGGGCGGTCCGCCTACGAGTACGCCACCACCGGCGGGTTCGACTTGATGGTGCTCGACATCGGTCTGCCCGAAATGGACGGGTTCGATGTTCTGCGCAAACTGCGCACGGAGGGCAACCCGATCCCGGTGATCGTGCTGACCGCCCGCGACAGCGTGCAGGACACTGTCGCCGGGCTGGAGGGCGGCGCCGATGACTACATGCCGAAACCTTTCCGGTTCGAGGAGTTGTTGGCGCGGGTGCGGCGGCGGCTGAACACCGAACGCGCCGCAGAGTCGACGGTGTTGTCCTGCGGTGGTCTGCAGTTGGATCTGCGCACCCGTCAGGCCCGCGTCGACGGCCATACCGTCGACCTGTCCGCGCGTGAGTTTGCGCTCGCCGAAACATTCCTGCGCCATCCCGGCCAGGTGCTGTCCCGAGAACAGTTGCTCAGCCACGTCTGGGGTTACGACTTCGATCCCGGCTCCAACGTCGTCGACGTCTACGTTCGCTACCTGCGCCGCAAGCTGGGCGCCGAGCGGTTCGTGACGCTGCGCCGGATGGGTTATCGCCTCGACGAGATTCCCTGACCAGAGGCCCGGCTCGCGCAACGACTCGGCGCCCGCCACCGCGTGGTGCGGGTGGCGGGCGCCGGGTGTCGCAGAGGATGGTCTCAGTCCCAGGAGGTGTCGTCCCACGGCGAGTCATCCATCGCGAACACGGTGTGCGAGCTTCCGGCAGACCCCCACGGTCGGTCGTCCGCGGCGTTGGCGGCGCCGGCTCCAAGCAGGCCGAGTCCGGTCAGGGCGGCGCCGGCGGTGACGACCTTCCAGGTGTTGGGAAACATGTTGTGCTCCTTCTCTTCAGGGTTGTGGTCGGGGCGGTTGTCCCGTCCTTCCCTTCTAGGATGTCGCTCGAACGTGAGGGCATCGGGAGCCGAAGATGAGCGCTTTCTCATCCGTTACAGCCAGTTGCGGGCCAGCGCGAGCCGCGAGGCGGTGTGCTTGGACCAGTCGTCCAGCCGGGCGCGGAACGGCGCGGTCGCCAAGCCCAACACCACCGCGGCGGTACGACGGCGCAGAGCGCCGGGTTCGATCCGGTGTTCGGCGTGCGCGAACACCGCGTCGCAGTACCCGCGCGCCGGAGCATGGGATAGACCCAGCACGGACAGATAGCCGATCAGGGTCGCCCATTCGTCGGCGCGTTCACCGGGGCCGGCCGTGTCGACATCCAGCAGGCCGGTGATCCGGGAGCCATCGGCCAGCAGCTGGCCATGGTAGAAGTCGCCGTGCACCGGCACAGGCGGCTCTGACAGCTCTTGTGACACCGACAGCGCTGCATCGACCACGCGGGTCGCCTCGCCGGTGAGTTCGGCCGCCTGCGTCGGGGACAGCGCAGGATCGGACGCTGCGCAAATACGCAGCACCTCGGCGCTGTCATGCGCCCGATCCAGGATTGAGCGGTTCGACCTCAGCTGCATCAGGTCGTCGGGCAGGGCGTCGAGCAGTTTCTCCAGCTCACCCGGCGCGGGTAACGCGGCGGTATCGGAGCCGCTGCTCAGCTGGTCGCGCAATAGCGCGCCGGACGCCTCGGGCAGCACCACGATCCCCTCGGATGCGTGTGCCAGCACCGGCGGCACCGGCAACCGCGCGCTCAGCAGGTCGTGACGGATACGAAGGTTGGCGAGCTCCGCCGGCCGCACCACCTTCACGAACCAACGGTTGTCGCCGTCGCGGACCTCC
>CALBET010001099.1 GCA_937888665.1 uncultured Acidobacteriota bacterium | reverse complement strand
CCCTTCGACGCCACCTCCGCACCCGCTCGACCCTGAAAAAGCGGATCGGCGCCCCCCCCAACGCGGACTACGGGCCTCCACGGAGCGCATCGTGTCGAGAATGCCCGTTCGGGGGGGCGCGGTCAAGCGTGATTCCAGACGCCGAGGCACACGTCTGGTGGGCTGAGGGGTGAAGCCTGCTGGCTCAAGCGGCCTCGTCAACGAATATCCGTCGGCAGTCTCGGGCCTCCGGGACCCCCGTCGGGAGCGCCAGGTGGCTCCCGCGGGGCAAAGCCCGCCTGTTGCGGCCACCCCCGCCGCCCGCTGGCCACGAATCCACCAACGGAGGGCGGAGACCGGGGTTCCCCAACCCGTTTCGGCAGAACGCCTTTCGAGCCAACTCAGGCGCGCTGAACCCGCGCCAGAAGCTTCTTGGCGGACACCGCCATGAACGGTTTCTCCGTGAACCGGAACAGTACGGCGGTCGCGGCGACGATGACCAGGCTGTGCACCAATAGCTGGCCCGTGAAGAATATCTCGTAGGGCACGCCCGCGAACCATCCCACGGTGACTCGACCCACCACCGCGATCATCAAGTAGTGATACATGTAGATCGTGTAACACATTCCCCCGATCGTCACGAGTGTCCTGTTCCGAAGGAACCTGCCGACCATGCCGCCGCGCAGCGCCGTCAGCAAGGCGAGCCCGGCGTGCAGCGGGAGCACCAGCTCGGGGCTCCACTCCCGATTGCTCACCAGCACGGATACGGGGATGAGCGCGACCACCCCCCAGTCAAGCCACGATTGCCCCTGTTGCGCAGAGAAACATTCGCTCGTGACGTAGCAGTCCGCGACGACCATTCTAACCGTGAAATACAAGGCGTATGTCAAGAAATTGTCGGCGTTCGGAAACACATGCGGCGCCAACAGATGCAGCCAGACCCCGATGGAGACAAAGACGAGCGTACGGGCGCTGCGGCTTGTGAGCCGGTAGACCATTGCTAGGAGAGGCGCCAAAATGTAGAACTGTGCTTCGACCTCCAGAGACCACAGGACGACATTGAGTCGGTAGGTGTCGGCGACACGCGACACGTAAAACATGTGGCCCAGGAATCCCGTCGCCACCTGCGCGCCGCCGACGCCCGTCACACACAGGCGAAGCAGGCCCAGGACGGCGAGGTGAAATAGCAAAGGTGGCTCGAGGCGGGTCAGCCGTCGAAGGAAATACCACCGCAGCTGCTGCGGCTGCACCCCCCCGAGGTGCTGCCGCGCGAATGGAACCGCCAGAATGAATCCACTCAAGGTGAAGAACAGATCGACACCGCGGGAGCCGAAATCAAAGATCTGTCGGTGATACAGCTGCGCGTCATCCGATGCATAGGCGCCGTACGTCAGAAAGTAGCTCGACAAGTGGTGGGCGACCACCATGAAAATCGCCACGAACCTGAGGCCGTCGACCTCTGGAATGAACGCCGTCGACGCCGTCCTTCTCGATAACTGCGCCGCCACTCGGTCAGCAAGTTTCATGACGTCGATATGCTCACGGCCCTACACAAACGCCCAGCGGAGCTCCGGTGAGCATCGGTCGAGCTCCATTCACAGGCGAGTGGCGACTCTGTCGTCACGGGTCTAGACCCGCCGACGATAGCACGAGCACATTCTCAGCCAGCGGACGTTCGACAGGCGCTCGGCTGACGAGCCTCGTTCGCTTCGCTGATGCCGCCGGTTGCAACAGGTCGACCCTGCGAGGTATGGTCTGCCCCCAATGACAGCGACGGCACCCCATGGAGGCGACGGTCGGGATGAGGCCCGCCTGTCGGATCCCACGATGTGGCGCCGCTGGCAGCCGCTGGCGCTGACCGTTGCGGTCGGGATTCTGCTGTCACTCTTGCCCCATCTGGTCGCCAGGGTTGAGACAGGGTCGTTCGATTGGGTGGCCGATGGAGACGAACTGAGCCTCTATCTGGCGGTCTCCGCGAAGCTGTATCACGGTGACGCTTACAGGCTCTCCGATCCGGTTTCGCGGCGCCGAGACCCAACGGCGTATCCATGGACACAGCTCGCGCCGGGCATACTCACGGCCCGGTCGCTCGGTACCGGCCCGCTGTCGGTCAGTCTCATCTGGCGCTTCTTGGCCGGGGCGACGACTGCGCTCGCGTGGTACATGCTCTTCTTCTACTGGAGTCGCAACGGCTGGCTCGCCGCCGCCGGCGCCATCTTCCTGATGTCGGCCGGGGACCTGCTCACCGCCAGGCTGTTTTTTTGACAACTCCTGGTGAGCGGCCAGCTCGTCGCTGGTATGGCTGACCACCTTCTGGCGTCGAAACCGAACCTCATGCCGCACTGGCGAATCATGACCCCGGGACTGAGCCTGGCGTATCTGCTGCTGTACGTTTTGGCACTGCTTCGCGCGCTTGACCACCGGACGCGCTCGTCACTGTTGGTTGCTGGAGTGGCCTGCGGTCTCCTATTTCACGTCTACTTCTACTATTGGACGGCCGCCGGTTTGAGCCTCCTGCTGTGCGCAGTCTTCCTTCGATCGGAGCGTCAGGTCTTCCTCGCCACCGGCTCCATCGGGCTTGTCGTCGGTCTGCCCAGCCTCGTCTCGACCTACCTGCTTCCGGCCACGCAGAACGCCGACTGGCTAGCTCGCACGGACAAGTTCATCCAGATCGGCCACCTTCAGGAACTCATCCTACCGAAGATTGGTCCGATGCTGGCAATGGCCGCGGTCGTCTACGCCTTCGTCCGCCAGCCGAGGCTCAGGTTTCTCGGCCTGCATGTATTGGCCGGCCTAGCCCTACTCAACCACCAGGTCATCACCGGACTGCAGATCGAGAACTTCCACTACAGCTATTTCTGGGGTCCGCTTTGCTCCGCGTTGCTCGTGCTCATTGCGCTCGACCACATGCGTCAGGTGCCGCGCGGCGGCCTCGAACGTCGTTGGGTTCTCGGCGTCATCGGGGCGGTCGTGGCGCTTCAGTTTTCTACCGGTTTCTATCTCCGACTCCGCGAGGTGACCGACTCGCAGGAGGCCGTCCAACTCAATCATGAGCTGCGTGAATTCAAGCGGGATCTGCAGGCCCACGGAGTGTCCAAGACCCCCAATTCCGTGATCGCGGGAGACAGAGGGCACGTACGCCTGTCGGTGGTACTCGAGGACCAGCGCCCACTGTCCGGCTACGTCGTGGATGTCAGCGCGGTCGTCAGCGACGAGCAGTGGGCGGAGCGTATCGCGCTGGACGCCGTGCTATCGGGTGTGAACGCGACGACGTTCGCATTGGACCAACGCCGAGCTCTCGACCGGAATGTGTGGGGGCCGTGGGCCCGCGACGAGGCGCTCAAACGCCAGTTGCTGGAACTCCGACTCGCGAAGCACCGGTGGGCCGCAACCAACCTACCATACGCGATCGATCGGTATGAGGTTGGGTACGTCGCGCTCCCGCGCGGTGCATCGCCTGATCCCTATGTGGCCAGGAACTGGGAGGAGGTTGGGTCGGAAGCCTGGTCCGTCTGGCGGAATCCCCGTATGTTCGAGTGACGCTACCCTCCAAGTTGGGCCTTCAGAGAGCTCTCGCCGGGCCCGTCCCCTGCGACTAGCCTCATTCGGAATCGGCCACCCCTCGTCAATCGGACCCGAGTCTTCAGGTGGAGAGTCGGCCGCCCGTCGCTATCGGCCGAGTCGTGCCCGGGCGCCGCGGATCCGACCGCGCCACTCCATCCGTTCGCCCGGACCGAGGAGCCAGAACCAGGACACGAGCAGATAGGCCATTCCCGTTGCGCCTGCTCCGAACGCCACGCCGAGCCAAGTCTCGGACAAGGGTTGGCTTTCAAGCCACATCGCGCCGGCGCTGACCGGGAGGCCCACGACCGCCGGCCACACCACCGCCGAAGCCAGCCGACCGATGGATATTCCGAATGTTGCTCGCAAAAGCGACGGGAAGCACCACGTGCTGACGAGCGCGTAGCTCGCCAGCGTCCCGAGCAGTGGTCCGGCAAGGCCGAACATCAGAGTACAGACGACGCTCGCGACCACGTTCACGGCAGCGGTGGCAGCGACGACGGGGGCCACCTTCGAGAGTTGCCCGGACGCGTGAAAGAGCCAGCCCCAGAGGGACACGATCGACTGCCCTGCGGCCACGAGCACCGCACTCGTGGACACTAGACCGCCCCCATA
The DNA here is from genome assembly GCA_937888665.1 of uncultured Acidobacteriota bacterium. Classification (GTDB taxonomy): domain Bacteria; phylum Acidobacteriota; class Vicinamibacteria; order Vicinamibacterales; family UBA8438; genus UBA8438. Next base: position 5,557 of record CALBET010001099.1, on the reverse strand, counting down.
GAGGTCCGACCCGACCCACAGGCCGATAAACGCGCGATTGAAGACCGCCAGGGGGATCAGGAGGGCAGCCGACGCGATCGCGACCAACCGGGTCATTTCAAGCGCTCGTTTATTGAACAGCTCGAGGTCGCCTCGGGCATGAATTTCGGCCATGCCGGCCCAGCTCGCGGTGCCGATCCCCTGGAGTTGGGCTTGGGCGATGGACGCGAGGCGTTGGGTCAGGAAGAACCGCATCACGACCTGCGGACTCAGGAACAGGCCGACCAGAAGGTTGTCGGATAGCAGCCCGATGGTCCCGGCCATCTGCGACATGAACGCCGGTCGGTTGAGGCGACGGAGGCTGGCTTGCGCTGTCGGGTCTGCCGCGAGCGGGCCGGTGGCCAGGATATTGGGGAACCGACGCCGGCTCACCAGGATCAGCACGCTCTGTGACGCCAACACGCCTAGGCTCACGGCCACGACCTGCCCTGTGACTCCCCATCTGACGTAGGCGAACCACAGCGACAGCAGGCTGGTCAGCGTCGCCTGGACTGTCAAGGCCAACTGGATGGAGTAGCCCCGCTGCGCGCCTTCGAGCAACGACCGAAAGGCCCCGATCGGGGTCAGCACCAATGAGAGGAGTCCAACGCCGCAGGCGACGAGAAAGTCCTGGGTGAGGTCCGGTGAGACGTCGAGGAATCTCATCAACCCAACAGTCAAAGCCACGCCGGCCGCCACTTTCAAGACGGTCGCCTTGAGCAGTTCGCGAACCCCCAGCCGAAAGAGCACGAGGATCCGGGGCGTGTCGTCACGAGCCAGCGCCGTCGCGAAGAGCGACGAGAGCGCCGCCGCGATACCGAATTCCAGTAGAACCAGATAGCCGAACGCATCGAGGAGGATGCGCAGCAGACCCATGACCTCTTCGCCCAGCCACGCCAGTCGGAGCGGCATTGTCACCAGGGCCAGCCCGATGGTGGCGCCGCCGTACGCGACAGCCGACAGGTAGTTGGCGATTGACCGCTGCGCTCTCATGCCCGTGGGTCACCGCTTCGGGTGGTGCGCGTTGGACAGCATGGTTTGATAGTGAGCCACCGTTGCGTCCACGGCCGCGTCGCCCGAGCAGTGCTGTTCAACGAGCGCCCTTGCGGCCGCAGCCTGTTGCGCTCGCTTTTCCACGCTCTTCAGCAGCAACACCGTCCGTTCGACGAGCCCCTCGTCGTCCTCCGCGACGCCGGCGTGTATCCCGTCCTCTGCCGGCAGTCCCTCGACCCCGTCCCGGTTGGTCACGACGGCCAGGCCGAACGCCATCGCCTCGAGAACCTTGATTTTCATGCCGGTCGCGTGGGACGGTGCAAACAACAAGACATCCAGTTCCCGAAAGTACGGCTCGATGTCTGCCACATCCTCCATCACGGACACCTCATCGTCCAACGTGCGCGTCGCCATCACCGTTCTCGCGCGTCTCCCCACGAGGTGCAGCCGGACGTGCGGCATCTGTTTGTGGATAGCCGGCCACAACCGATCCAGCAGCCGCTCCGCGGCCGAGAACGTCGGCGCCCACGAATAGCTCCCGATGAGCCCCACCGTGAGACGCGCCCCCTGGCCCGGGGTCACGAACAGATATCGTGCCAGAGGCAACCCGACGGGTATGGTATTGACTGTGGCCTTCGGATGTATTCGGCGGACCTCAGCGCTCAGACGCGGGGTCAGTGTTGTGATCGTCGGATAGCGACGGAGCAATCGACGTTCGGCAGATGCCGTCATCCGATATCGCCACGCTGGCATCGACCGGAGTCCCGCTAGGTCCGTTGCGTACAAGTTGTGGATGTTGAGGACCGCCCGGTCGACGACCCGGAGACCGAGCCACCCGCTCCAGAGCTCGTCCAAATGGAGGATGTCGAAGCCGTTCTCCAACGCGCTCGACAGACTGTCACGCAACTCGCGAGAAAACAGGTAGGACGACGGCTGCCGCGCCGACGCGAGCCGTTGGAGCCAGCCGCGGCGCGTCGCGTGAGGAAACAAACGTAGATCGAACCGTGGACTGGGGAACAGGTCCAGTGCTTCACTCACTTGCGACGTCGAAGACGCCGCGAAGGCGGTGACGCGGTGACCGCGTTCCACCAGACCCCGCAGTAACACGTAATGCCATCTGGAAGCCGCCCCCCCGAGCGGCAGAGGCGGCTGCGGGATGACAAGCACGACGCGCAGCGACTTCCCGGTTCCCAAGTTCTTCTCAAGTCTCACCGAGCGGATGGTCTGGTGCGGGACATCACGATGGTACCGATCAAGGCGGCGAGGATGGCGAGTATGGACCACGCCGGGTGACGATGCAAGGGAGGGCCGGTGGTCGCGAATCGGGCTCGGGTGGACAGCCAAGACGCAGAGGTTGCCGCTGACCGGGTGCTCCGGTAATAGTGGACGATGCGGAATCCGTTCGATGTGTTCACGGCCTCCTCAAGGTGAAATAGATATGTGGTACGCTCGCCGGCACGACCCACCAGGAGGCCGGGGCAATACCGGTCGACGCGCACGGAGGCCGTGTATCTAACGAGTGGCCCGAAAACGTGATGGCTGCACGTCCGCTGCGGGTGTTGAGCGTGGGCCATGCCTACGTGGTGAGCCTGAACCGGGCCACGCTCCGGCACGTCGCTCAAGATCCGGATTTCGACGTTACGGTGGTGGCGCCGCGTGTGATGAAGGACGAGTTGCGGACCATCGCGGTGGAGCCGGAGCCCGACGGATCCCCGCTCCGGGTCGTGGAGGTCGATGCCTACCTCACCCAGCGGATTCATCTTTTCGTCTACGATCCTTTTCAGATCGCGCGTCTGCTGGCGGGCCGTGCCTTCGACGTGGTGCACATCTGGGAGGAACCGTACGTCTTCGCAGGGTTCCAGCTCGCCCGCATCATGCACCGCAGAGGCCTTCCTTTTTGCGTCCACACCAATCAGAACATCGCCAAACGCTACCCCCCCCCGTTCGGCTACTTCGAGCGGTCGGTGTTGCGGTGGTGCACCGGGTGGGTCGCCTGCGGCAGCCTCGTGTTCGACCAAATGGTCAGGAAAGGCTTTCCACCCGACACCGGGCACGTCCTCACTTTCGCTGTCGACGAGGGCCATTTCCGGCCGTTCGATGACGTCGAGAAGGCCCAGGTCGCGGGCCGTCTCGGACTGCGTCAACCGATCATCGGGTTTATTGGTCGGTTCACCGAGGCCAAAGGATGCGAAATCCTGCTCGAGATTCTGCGGCGTCTGGATTCCGCCGACCCGTGGAGTCTGCTGCTGATGGGCAGCGGACCGTATCAGGGCCGATTCGAAGCGCTGGTTCGAGAATTGGGGGTCTCCGATCGGGTCAGGATCACTCTGTTGCCGCACCACGAGGTGCCGGACGTGCTGCCCGCGTGCGACATGCTGCTGTGTCCGAGCCAGACGACTGCCACATGGCGAGAGCAGTTCGGTCGCATGACGGTCGAGGCGTTTGCGAGTGGGGTAGCCGTCATTGGCAGCGACTCTGGGGAGATACCATTCGTTATGGGTGGCGCCGGACTGGTCCTGCCAGAAGACGATGTGGAGGGCTGGGTGGCGGCGGTCGAGAGTTTGCTTCGAGATGACGTTCGTCGGCAAGAGCTGGCCGGCTTAGGTTTGCAACGGGTGGGGCGGTACACCGCGCAGGGGGTCGCGCCAGGCTACAAGCAGTTCTTCCGATGGCTCCACCAGAGGGGTGCCGACCGTGCCTAGGGTGCCGCCGCTTCCGTGTGCGGTGGTGTGTATTTCGCGCCGGAGCGTGCGGTGAGAGTGGCCATCGACGGACGTTCTCTGGCCTCGCCCGGGCTTCGCGGCTGGGACCGTTACACGGTGGGACTGATTCGTGAACTGAACACACGAGGAGTCGACGTCGTCCTGCTGCATCAACCGTCTCGACGCCCCCGTCCCGCGCATCTGGCCGGTCTGCGGGTCACCATCGAACAGGTCGCCTCTCCCTCCGGTCTGTTGTGGGAGCAGTGGGCGCTGCCGCAAGCGGTCGTCCGCCTTGGATGCGACCTGTACCATGCACCGTGCGAGCACGGTCTGCCGCTGGTGTGCGGCGTGCCCACGGTGCTGACCATCCACAGCATGACGTCGCACAGCTACCATGAGCTGGTGCGGACCGGGGCGCTGGACGGTCCCGTCTCCCGGTATTTGGGCTACGACTTCTCCCCCGGTGAGTGGTCGTTGGCGAATCGTTATCAACGGTGGCAGGCCAAGCGCGCGGGCCACATCATTACCCCTTCGCGGTTCAGCGGGCGGGAAGTGGTTCAGTATCTCGGCATACCCGCCTCGCGGGTGACCGTGACGCATTTGGGCATCCCGGCCGATCTGCTCGAGCCGATGGACGACGAGTCCGCTGGGGAGGTGTTCCAACGTTTGGGCGTCCGCGCGCCGTATCTGCTCTTCGTTGGCGGATTCGAGCCGCACAAGAACGTCGACGGTGTGTTGGACGTGTTTGCTCGGGTCAGGGCCGCGCGGCCGGGTCTCCAGCTTGTGCTCGTTGGAAGCGGGCAGGTGCCGGAGAGGCTCGAGCGCACGCTGTCGGGACGCGGGATGACACTGGGGCACGATGTCCTGACGCTGGTTGACCTGGGACCAGAGCTCCGCGCGCTCTACCGCGCCGCCGCCTGTTTCATCTCGCTCTCCTGGCGCGAGAGCTTCGGTTTGCCCGCCCTGGAGGCGAACGTGCATGGTACTCCCGCTGTTGTGAGCCGCCACGGCGCGAGTCGGGAGGTGCTCGGGGTCGGCGCGTATCTCGTCGATCCGCAAGACGTAGAGGCGGCCGCCGCTCTTGTCGAGCGGATCCTGCAGACGGCAGCGCGAGTGCCGGAGGCTGAGATTGCGCGCCTCATCCAGCGGTTCAGCTGGACGAAGCTGGGTCGTCGCACGGTTGAGGTATACGCGCGCCTCCTTGGTGACAACTGACGTCATGACGCAGTCCCCTTCTACGCCTCCAGGTTATCTCCCCACCCTGGACGGATGGCGCGCGGTCGCCATCCTCGGGGTGATGGTGGCCCATGGAACTGACCGGCTTCTCGCGGAGGGCGGCGCGTTTCCGCATGAGTTCCTGCACGGCGCGACACGCTACGGCGCCAAGGGCGTCGACGTCTTCTTCGGTATCAGCGGGTTTCTTATTTGTGCCCGGCTCATCGAGGAGGTCGAAGCGCGGGGGCGTATCGACCTGAAAGGGTTCTACATCCGGCGTTTCTTCCGAATCTTACCTCCGTATTTTGTGTTTCTTGGGACCGTGTCGCTGGCGGGCGCCGCCGGGGTGCTCGCGGTGTCAGGGGCCGAGGTGCTCTCCTCGGTGTTCTTCGTGAGGAACTACCACTCGCTCGTCGGGCCTGAGGGGTGGTACACCGGTCACTTCTGGAGTCTCGCCATCGAGGAACACTTCTACGTGATCTGGCCGAGTCTCCTCGCGTTTTGGGGAGTCCGGCGCGCGCGCTGGGGTGTCGTTGTCCTGAGTCTAGCGATCGCCGCCTGGCGAGTGCTCGAGTGGGCCGGGATCTGCCACGGAGCCAATGACTTACGAGGATTTAGGGTAGAAAAGC
>CALBET010001098.1 GCA_937888665.1 uncultured Acidobacteriota bacterium | reverse complement strand
ACCTGCGTTGTTCATCGGTCAAATACTGCCGGTATTTTCCCTCTTCTCGCCTTGTTCGGCGGGCGCATCGCCCGTCTCGGTGCGACGCAGGACTTTCACCACGGACTGCTAGGACCGACTCGCTCGCTGTCATGGCGCAGGGTCCAGGAGCTGCCGGATGTAGGCCGCCGTGGCCGGCTGTTCTTTCTCGGTCTGTCCGATGTACAGGCCGTCGGCGATCATCAGCGGCGTCCAGCCGAGGTCGTTCGTCGCCCTCAGGTCCCCGCCCTTGTCCACAAGGAACTGCACGACCGAGTCGACGCCACGCACCGCCGCGCCGTGCAGGGCGGTGCTGCCGCCCCATCGCATGTCGCCCGGCGCCGTCTCGTCGAACTCGTGGACGTTGAGTGGCAGCCGGCCCAACAGCTCGATACCGTCACCCTCGACCACCGTGCCGCCGAAGGGGGCGGTCCCGTTGACGTCGACACCGCCAGCCGTCGCGGCGTTGGCCAACTCCCACGCCAGCGTCACCGCCGCGAGCGTGTCCGCCTCGGGCACCCCGTTGTTCGGGCCCGGGCTTTCTCCCTGCCAGAACCCGATCCCGGCGGCCGCCATCAGCGGGGTCACCCCTTGGACGGTCGGGATCAACGGATCGGCGCCGTGGGCGGCCAGCAGCCGCATCAACTCGACGTCGCTGTGCTTCGCCGCCAGGAAGTAGGGGGTCGAGCCGACCAACGTGATGTAGTTGCGCCCGACGTTGATGTCGGGCGGGTTGTTGACGACCATACCCAGGTCGAAACCCCCTCGCTTCCGTTCGGTCCAGGTCACGCGGGCGTTCGGATCGGCGCCGCCGGCGAGCAGCCGTCGGGCCAACTCAAGGCTATCGACGGTGCCCGTGGGCCGCCTCGGCGGGCCCGACAGCGCCCAGCCCGGTCTGCGCAGCCACGCCACGGCATGCAGCGCCGAGCCGCGGCGGTCCGGCGCGCTCGGATCGACGCCATGGTCCAGCAGCAGCGCCGCCAGGTCGAAGTGCGCGTTGATGACGGCAAGGACCAGCGCCGACGTGCCGTCGGGCGCTGTGTCGTCCGCGCTCGCCCCGGCGAGCAGCAGGGCGCGCGTCGTGTCGAGATGTCCCTCCCGCACGGCGAACAGCAGCGGCGTGAACCCGCCGGTCGAGCGCGCGCCCACATCGGCGCCGGCGGCGAGCAGCGTCTCGACCACGGCGTGTCCCTCGACCGCCGCCCACATCAGCGCCGTCTGCCCCTGCCACGCCTCACGCGCGTCGACCACGGCCCCGGCCGTGAGCAGCGCGTCGACCGCAGCGATCACGCCGGTCCGGGCGGCGGTCATCAGCGGCGTCTCGCCTTCCGGGAGCGGCCGGTTGGGGTCGGCACCCTCAGCGAGCAGGCGCGCAATCATCGGGGCGCTGCCGTTGGTGCAGGCGACCGAGAGCGGGATGACGCCGTAGCGGTTGGCCGCCTCGACGTCGGCACCCGCTTCGAGGAGCAGCGCCGTCGTCTCGAGATCGTCCGCCTGAACCGACCAGTGGAGCGGGGTGGTGCCGTCGGCCTCGGCGCCGTTGACATCCGCCCCTTCCCGGATCAGCGTCCGGGCCCCCGCGGCGTCCCCCCGCTTCACTGCGTCGAGCAGAGGCGGGTCGACCCCGGCCTCGGCAATCACGCCGGCAAGCAAGAGCCCGATCACGATCGCCGATCGCGCGAGCCGCACAGGCATTATGAGTTTTCCCACATTCAGAAGTACTAGAGCCCCCCTCGACAGGAAGATTGGCCCCCGGTCAGCTTTCTCCGCACCCCCGTCCTGCTTCTATTGCACGGTGAAGGCGACCAACTCCGCGATGTTCTCCTCATCCAAAGCCGCTACGACAATGTACTGTTGGCCGTCCGCCATGTATGTGATCGGGAACCCGATGGTTGGGCCACCCGGAAGCTGGATCGCATGGACAACGTCACCGGTTCGCTTGTCGTACGCCCTGAGCACCGGTTCGCCCCGCGCTCCCTCACCGGCAAACAGCAGAGTCGACGTCACGAGAAGTCCGGACCCCTGCGTCTGGCTTCCGGTCGGCGGCACGGTCACACCCTGGAGGTCGGGATGCTCGCGGATATAGCGGGGCGTGTCGCCGTGTGGGACCTGCCACAGGATTTCTCCCTTGGTCAGATCGATCGCGGTGATCCGGCCGTAGGGAGGCTTCACGAGGGGAAGGTCACGGACAGTCGGGGCACCCCCCGCGAATGAGATGTGGTAGCGCACGCCGGTCCCTTCGGTGCCGTCCGTCAATCCGAACAGCTGCGGCCGCGTGAGCGACGGTACGAAGAGGATGCCCGCCTCGGCATCCACCGCTCCACCGGGCCAGTTGACGCCGCCACCCGCGCTGGGAAGCGCGAGGGTCCCGCGATTGCCGCCCGGCTCGATCACGGACGGCGGCGTATAGAGCGGCCCGAGCCGGTATTCCTCGACCACCCGCAGCGCCTCGGCTCTGAGCTCCGGCGTGAAGTCAATGAGGTCGTCCTCAAGAACGCCTTGGCGCTCAAATGCGGGCGGTTTGGTGGGAAAGGGCTGTGTGGGAGAGGTCCGCTCTCCCGGAACGTCCGATTGCGGTACGACTCGCTCCTCGATCGGCCAGACGGGCTCGCCTGTCTCGCGGTTGAGCACGTAGGCAAAGCCCTGCTTGGAGAGCTGCACCAGGGCCTTCACCGGGACACCATCCACCTGGATGTCCACGAGGATGGGGGCCGTAGGCAGATCGTAGTCCCAGAGCTCGTGATGGGTGAGCTGGAAATGCCACACCCGCTCACCGGTCTCCGCGTCGAGTGCCACCACGGAGTTCGCGAAGAGGTTCGCTCCCGGCCGATAGCCGCCGAAATAGTCGTTCGTGGGAGTCTCGGTCGGCACATAAAACAAGCCGAGTTCCGCGTCGACCGTCAGGGGTGCCCAATGCCCAATATTCCCCGTGTACTTCCAGGACGCATCGAGGAGCTCTGGGGACGCTCGCACCCAGTCGTGCGTGCCGGTCGCGACGTTCCAGAGGGCGTCGTCCGCTTTCTGCCAGGTCTCGACGCCGTATTCTCCCGCCTTCGGGACCGTGTTGAAGCGCCAGAGCCGCCGACCCGTGCGGGTATCGTACGCCACCACGTCGCCAGGGATATTCATTGGCCACACCTCATTGGGAGAGGCCCTTGTCGGCACGCTGCCGGTGTGCAATGAAATCGACGACACCAGCACATTCCCCAGAATCGCCGGCGGCGACGTGTTGGCCACTCGCCCTTCTCTCCTCGCGGCCGGCCGTTCAGCCCAGCGCAGATCGTCCATCATGTCGACCAGGCCGGCCTCCCCGAATCCCTCCACCAGATTCCCCGTCCGAGCGTCCAGGGCCACCAATTGATAGCTCGGCGTCACCACGAAGATGCGCTCGTCCCCTGCCCCATCGGTCCAGTAGCTGACGCCGCGCCCGGAGCCCCGTGCGACGGGCTCGATGATGTCGCCCCACCTTCGTTCGTTGTCGCCCGGTCGCCAGTTCCAGAGGGGCTCACCCGTCGCAGCATCGAGGGCGACCACACTGCGTTGGTTTCCGGCGGTCGTATACAGGACCCCATTGATCACCAGGGGACTGACCTGCATCCGGCCGGACGGAGGGGGCGTGCTCTGATCCCGTGCGCTCCATCGCCAGGCCACTTTCAGATCCGCGACGTTGCCGGAGTCAATCTGATCGAGCGGCGAGTAGCGCGTGGCACCGGCGTCCGCCCCGAACACACCCCACTCCCCATCGGCGGCGCCCGACTGGGCGTTGACACCAGCCACGCTCAGACACGCGACAACCGCAACCGCAGCGGTAGAACTGCTCACGGGGCGTCGGCCAAAGAGCACCTTGCGCATAGTTTGCCTCCTTTTCGCGGTGCCCCTGGACGGGGAAGCGCGACTGTACGACCACCTGTCTTGACAAGATGATAGCCTGCAATAGTGTGTCTCATGGTTCGCTCGGCCGACCGGGCGGCCGAGCCGCAAGCCCTTGGTGCGCTACAAGAGTTTCCGCTACCAGGCGAAAAGCTGGATCAGGCCCAGACGGATCGTCGCCAAGGTCGAGCACCACCGTGGTGAGCTGATCAAGGAAGGCAAGCAGGGTGTGGCAGGCGGCATTAAGCTGCTAGGTCGAGTGCCGACGCGAGTCCGCCGGGTTCGGCGAGTAGAATTATCCTCGTGACCATCGGTTCGATCACCGCACGGCGACTTCGCACGGCACTCGAGCTCTTTCGCGACGGGGAGGCCCTGATGCGTCAGAACCTCCGCCGGCGGCATCCGGACGCGTCCGAGGAGGAGATCGAGCGAGCCGTGGTCGCGTGGGTTCGTACCCGCCCAGGTGCGGACCACGGCGATTCCCCCGGGACGCCCACCTCCCTTGATCCATGACCAGTCTGCAGGAGCTGCTCCGCCGGGCGGCTCACGACCTCGACGCACTGGGCTTCGACTGGGCTCTGGTCGGGGGGCTCGCAGTATCCGCCCACACCCAGCCGCGGTTCACCGCCGATGTCGACCTGGCCGTGGCTGTGCCCGGCGACGAGCAGGCGGAGGCGCTGGTTCGGGCCCTGCGTGACCGCGGATGGCTGGTCGATGCCCTCGTCGAGCAGGACTCGGCGAAGCGGTTGGCCACGGTGCGCCTGGTTGGAGACGACGCTGGAGGACCGATCGTGGATTTGCTGTTTGCCAGCTCCGGGATCGAACCGGAGATCGTGCAGACGGCCGAGACACTTGAAGTGTTTCCCGGTCGCCGGCTGAAGGTTGCTCGTCCTGGACACCTGATCGCAGTGAAGCTCCTGGCTCGCTCGGCGGCACGGCCACAGGACGACACCGATCTCCGCTCGCTTGTGGCGGTCGCGGACAATGCCGAGCTGAAGCTCGCGGCCGATGCCGTCGAGTTGATCGAACAGCGAGGTTTTGCCCGGGGGAGGGATCTGTCGTCAGCGCTCGAGCAGCTCATCGCCCCCTGATCGACGCGCTCAGCTTGCAAGATCAAATCTCCGGATTTTCGAGCTGGGCCTGCGAGAAACCGCGTGACTCGACATCGGAGGAACACGACATGGGCGGTGTAATCGAACGCAGTATGCTGCGCTCTGGTCCTTGTATGCGCAGTGCAGATGGGTATCGCTCGCCCTGTCGCGGCTCAGTCGGTGGCGTCGCCAGGTCTCGAGTTCCCCTCGGACGAGTCCTACTTGCGGTTACTCGACCCGATACCTGTGCCACGATTGAGCGCCATGTCGTTCAGCGGGTCGGCGCGACGACGGATGGGGAGCGTCAGCGAATCTGCGTGACGCGACCGGCCGAGCCCCACGCGGTGTCCGCGGTGTAAACCTCCGAGGCGCATCGTTCGGCGAGCGCCAGGCAGAGTCGGTCTGCCAGTGACAGCCCCTCCCCACGGGTCCATCGGCGGGCCGCCCACTCAGCATCGGTCCCGCTCACCGGCTCCACGTGAATGCCATAGCTTACAAGTAGCGCCCGGACCAGATCCCAGTCGCGACCAGCCGCGAGCACCTTCTGGGCAACCTCCGACCAGTTCGCCGCGCCGCACAACGACCCGTCGGCCAATGCGGACTCGACCACGTCCGCACCGTCCTCGTCCTGGACGAACGCCAAGATCGCGGAGGCGTCGAGGACGTTCATGCGGCATCCTCACGTTCGGCGGCTCGACGCCGTTCTACCAGGAGCTCGGCGACCAGATCGAGACCGTCGAGCTCGCTACGCACTCGATCTCGAAGTTGCTCACGAGTCAACAGGACTAGACCGTGAGGGGTCTCCAGGAGAATGAGTGCAGTGCCCGCACGGAGACCAGCGCGTCCGCGCACCTCTGCCGGAACCACGATTCGACCACGATCTCCCATGAAAACAGTATGTGTCCCACTCATGAGGCCACGATACCACGTAGGGAATCACGTGGGAACATTGATAGGCCCGCGGTGAGCCCGTCCGAAGGCGTCAGTTCGTCGACACGAGGCGCTCGAGTTCCTCGAACCAGGGTCGAGGACGACGTTGATTTTCACCGCAGGCCACCGCGAGGGCAATACCGATGCGAGTCATACCTCGCGACTGCATACCCTCCCTCCGCTTCTTCTGTGGTGCATGGCTTCAGCCATGCGGTCGCAGGCCTCAAGGCCTGCGCTACAGAACCCTCGTCACGGCACCGGCACCCGCGCACGCAGCTCAGAGCCCCAGTTCAGCACTACGGTGATCTGGCGGGGCGCCGTCGAGGCGACGCTGGCGTCGTACTCGATCACCAGAAACCGCTGCCCGTCAGCTGACACATCCTGGTTTCGAACTGCTCCTGAAGGGACGGATAGCTCAGGGCCGAGTTCCGCCAACCGTTTGATTCACTGGCGGATACCGCGATGGCGGCCGCCACCGTGGCAGCCGCTGGCGGGTCAGATCAGGCGAAAAGAGAGATTTGGCTGGGACGCAGGGATTCGAACCCCGATTAGACGGACCAGAACCGCCTGTCCTACCATTGAACGACGTCCCAACGACGATCGTGCCTTCGATTATATCGGAGGGTGAACGCGCCGGGCAACGCGGGTGGCGACCGCGCCGCGCCAGGGACACACGATCACATCGAGTTGAGCTGAAACTTCTGGAGCGCGGTGATCTGGGCCAGGCCCTGGCGCGCCAGGGCCTCGGCGCGAGGACTGGGCTTGTGCTCGAGCGCTTCGACCAGGTGTTGGTAGGCCGCGGTCGGCTGTCCGAAGGCGCGAAGCTGGAGCAGGCCGGCGCCGACATGGGCGTCCGCGGCCCCGTCGCCGATCGGGTAGTCACGCAGGTGCCGTTGGAAAACGGTAAGGGCCGCGTGGGTGTGGCCCCTGGCCGCCATCCAGTTTCCGAGCAGTAGCGACTGGCGTTCGGTCAGCGCGCGTGTGGTCTCTCGCGACGACAATCCGACGTACATGCGCGCGGCCTCCTCGAGGTCACCGTTTTCGATCAGCGCCGCTAGACTGCCGGGCGGCTCGTGGTGCGCCACGGGCGCAGGCTGGGCGCCGAAGTCGGTCGGTCGGGCCAGGACAGCGCGACGGTTGGCCGCCCAGGCCACGCCCACCCCGCCAAGAAATCCGCCGATGTGGGCGCCGTACGCAACACCTCCCCCAGGAGCGCCCACGGTGGCCAGCAGCGGCAGCACGTTGTCGACGAGGATGTAGAAACCAAGCACCCAGCGAGCCGGCGCGTGGACCACGTTCATGAAGAACGGGAACAGCATGACCCACAGGCGCACCCGATTGCGTGGGAACCACACGAAGTAGAAGCCCAACACACCGGAGATCGCGCCCGAGGCGCCCAGCAGCGGAAGCGGGGAGGGTCCGGCCACCAACAGGTGAAACAGCGTCGCGGCCACACCGGTCCCGAGATACGCCATCAGATAGCGCACCGGACCAAGGCGGTGCTCCACGTTGTCGCCGTAGATCCACAGGAAGAGCATGTTCCCGGCGAGATGAAAAAAGCCGGCGTGCAGGAACATGGCGGTCAGGAGGTTGACCGTTTGCGGCACGGCGGGTCGGAACCCCCACTGGAACACGAACAGGTCGTACTGGCTCAACCCTCGCACGATCGACTCGGCGGCGCGGGGCGACAGCGGTCGCGACATCGCCTGTTGCAAGGCATTGAGATAGTCCAGGACTGCAGGGTCACCGGGTTCGGGGCCGACGAAACTGAGCGGGATCGTGACGAACAGGTATGCCGCGCAGTTGACCAGAATCAACGCGTAGGTGACGACCGGAACGGAACTGGCGTTTGGCTCGTCGCCGAGCGGCAGAATCATCTGGAGTGGGACGGCAATGGGACCGCGCACGGTCCACAGCGACGACGAGCACCCGCCGAACGGTGGCACGGGGCCCGGCTCACGGAACTCTGCTCATCTTAGCGCGACGGGCCCCGTGCGGGGGCAGGCGTCCGGGCGCGCCGCCAGCCGAGGTGATTCAGATGCGCGTCGTTGCACGCGGTTGCCCACCCTGCTCGGTTTCTCCCGGTCGACGGCCGGATCGCGAGGACAGGAACCGATAGGTACTCCAGAGCCACGACCCATGTACTACCGAGTTCCAAGCCCTGACGGACAGGCGCGCAGCGCACTAGACGCGAACCTGGTTTACTCCAAGTTTCTGTTCGTGACGCTGCGGCGCGAGGATACCCGCGCGCGAGCGAGGCTCCGGGAGGCAGGCTCCTGTATCGCGCGCGGCTTCTTCAATGATTTCCACGCCAACGGGAGCCCGAACCCGCCGTCGAATGAAACGGTCCAGTTCCTGGTGGCGCCCACGCCCCGGTGTTGCAACGACGGCCTGCTGTCGGCCGGGTTCGTGGCTCACGTCACCACGAAGTATCGTCCGCGGCTTGGCGAGATCGAAGCGGAACTGGGGCGCCGACTTGGCGACGCGGCCTCTGTCCGGGCCGTCGATGGTTCTGTGAAAGCCCCGCGGTACACCAGCGCGGCATTGCAAGAGTATGTGGACAACGGCGCCGCCTCGCGGCAGTCGGGGCGATCCGCGGCGAACGTCATCATCATTCCGATGAACAAGACGGCAGCCTGGTGGAACATGAGCATGCTGGAGCGGCACGCCTACTTCTATCCGCATGTGGATGAGACCCAGGGCGGTCAGGTCGCAGGCCACGCCAAGACGGCCGAAGCGGGCATTCAGACGATCTACCGACGGCTGTATCACAACCCGGACGGGTACCAACGTACGGACGAATACGACTTCGTCACCTACTTCGAATGCGCCGACGAACACCTGGCGACATTCGACGTCGTTCGACAGGCGCTGCGAGACGAACGCCGCAACCCCGAATGGCGGTTCGTCATCGAAGGCCCTGAATGGCGTGGCCGGCGAGTCCAGCGCTGGTAGCCGCTGAATACGGGCTTACCGGTCGAACTCCGCGAGTCGACGGGCGATGTCGTCGCGCGTGGTCCTGAATCGGACACGTTGCTCCGCCTCGGTACCGGGCGAACCGGCCGGGTCGGGCAACGCCCAGTGCAGCGTGGTTGCATCGGCGGCGAGAACGGCGGGGCAGACCTCATCTGCGCAGAGCGTGACGACGATGTCCACGGTGGCCGGGTCGATGGTATCCACATGTTTCGACCACTGGCCTGAGATGTCGATGTCGAGCTCCGCCATGACTGCCACCGCATGCGGGTGGACGACGCTGGGTGCCGAGCCCGCGCTTTGGACCAGCCGGCGTCCACCGAAACGGGCGCGAGCCAACCCCTCTGCCATCTGACTGCGAGCCGAGTTGGCCACGCAGAGAAAGAGCAGGCCGGACTGAGGCGGCCCTGAACCAGGACTGGGAGGTTCAGACATGACCTTCTAGGGTAGCTCAGCCGGCGCTACCGAGTCGGCGCCCCGCTTCCCGCGAATGAAAGCGCTCATGAACGTGCCGCCGCCCACCGCTGACGCGTTCACCTTCGCACGCCGGTTTCCGTCACCCGGTCCCGAGAGCCGCGCCGAGGCGTCTGGGGCTCAGCGATGACCCGGAGCGGAACCGGCCCAGTTCCGGTCCAACGCCTGACAAGGGCCCGCCTTCTCGAGGGCGTGGACGCGCTGTGCGCCGTGGACCCAGATCTGGCGCGAATCGCCGAGCGGTTCGGCCCACCGCCGCTGTGGGGACGACCACCCGGGTATGCGACGCTCGTGCGAATCATCCTGGAACAGCAGGTGTCGCTGGCATCGGCCAAGGCGACGTTCGGCCGAATGCGCGACACGTTCGGTGAGGTGACCGCGGCCCGTATCGCGTTACTGAGTGCGGCTGAGATTCAGACGGCCGGCGTCACCAGACAGAAGGCGAGCTACTGTCTTGGTCTGGCCCAACAGATCCAGGGTGGCGCAGTCGACCTGCGGACGCTGGATCGAGCAGAAGACCAGGAGGTCCGGCGGCGGCTCGTCGAAATCCGCGGCATCGGCGCGTGGACCGCCGACATCTACCTCCTGATGGCCCTGCGACGGCCGGACATCTGGCCGGACGGTGACCTGGCGCTGGCCACCGCCGCGCAACAGGTCAAGCGACTTCGCCGGCGGCCGGATGACGCGCGGTTGCGCACGCTCGCGGCTCGATGGGCGCCCTGGCGTGCGGTCGCGGCCCGGCTCCTGTGGCACCACTACCTCTCGACGCGGGGCGGTCGCAACCCCGTGACCCCCTGATAACCGATGCCTGCGGTGCGTATCCAGCACGTCCTGATAGTGGACGACCGGGGGGACGCCCTGGCCGCCTATATCGCGGCTCGCCGCGCCGACCTGGTGTGCCGCGTCCGAACGCCGACAACACTGACGGAGGCGGACCCGCAGTGGGCCGACGGGCTCGTCGGCTTCACCACGCCCGTCTCGCTCGAACGGTCGTCGATTCGATGGGTGCACTCGACGGGTGCCGGCGTTGACGGGTTGCTGAGCACAGGGCGCTGGCCAGAAGGGGTCACGCTTACCCGGACCACCGGAGCCCTCGGGGCTCGGATGGCCGAGTACTGCGTCGGCCACGCGCTGGCCGTCGCGCAACGGATCATCCCGTTTCACCGCGACCAGCTCGCGGGTCGCTGGGCACCGGTCGAACCGGGCACTCTGAAGGGCACGACCGCCGTGATCGTCGGGACCGGATCGGTCGGGTCGGCGATTGCCGCACAGTTCGGCGGGCTGGGCTGCTCGACGATCGGCGTCTCGCGGGCCGGCCAAGCCACGCCCCC
Organism: uncultured Acidobacteriota bacterium; assembly: GCA_937888665.1. Lineage (GTDB taxonomy): Bacteria > Acidobacteriota > Vicinamibacteria > Vicinamibacterales > UBA8438 > UBA8438. Next base: position 4,036 of record CALBET010001098.1, on the reverse strand, counting down.
GTTTGATCACGTACGCCCGGTGGGTCGGCTCGCCGACACCGTCTCCGGCGCGCGCTGGCTCGTCCTGGCGGCTCCCCTGACTCCAGAAACCCGAGGGCTCGTGGGTGCGATGGTGCTCGCCGGCTGTCGGGACACGGTGGTCATCAATGTCGCCCGAGGAGGCCTGCTCGATACCACGGCTCTCCTCGATGCGCTGGACGCCGGAACGGTCACGGGGGCCGTACTGGACGTGTTCGACACGGAACCCCTCTCGCCTGACTCGCCGCTGTGGCGCGCGAAAAACGTCGTGATCACCCCACACGTGGCCGGGGTCACGCACGTCGAGGAGGCGGGCGCGGCGTTCCTCGAAGCCCTGACCCACCTGGAATCAGACCGCCGCCCCCCCTCCGCGGTCGATCCGGCACGGGGCTACTGATCTAAGGGCTCTGGCCAAATCAGGGCTCGAAGCGGCGCACACCGCCGACGCCACGGTGGCGGCCAGCAGACGGGCGGGGTCGTTCGGGGAGACGTGCGAAACCGACGACGCGGACGCGGTCAGGGGTTCACGGTGACGTCGACGTGGGCCGTCGTCCAGCAGCATTGATCGCCACCGCCGCCATCGCCGGAGACATCGTTGCCAGTCGCCATGAGGCGATATTGACCTGGCGCGTCGAACGTGACCGAGGTCATCGTCTCGCCGCCGGTCAACTCGTCGAAGTCGTGGGTCAGTTCGGGGCCGGCCTCCACCTCTTCCGCCTCGAACGTCACGTTGCCGGGGCCCCGATATTTCTTCCAGGTCACCGTCAGTGGGGAACGACGACGCCGGCCGGCCCGCTGTTCCGGTTCAATGGTCAGGGGCTGGTCTCGCACGGTCAGCAGCAGGGTCAGCGGCTCTCCCACCGTGGTCGTATAATTCGCGGCGATCCCATGCGGCGGGCCCTGCCGCTCCTCGCCGTCTGGCCCAACCTTGACGATCGGGGGGACATTGCCGTTCGCAAGGTTCAGAAACGGGTCGGCAAAGTAGGGCGGATTGGCCCAGAAGTCGACCTCCGCCAGCTGGTTGTTGATGCGAAGGGTCCAGTTCAGCTTGCGCTCCGCCTGATCCGCGGGCACCCTGATCGAGAAGACACCCCAGTTCCGGCCGGGCAGGAAATGCGTCGGCTGTCCCATGTCCTGGACGCCGGGTCCCATGTGATTGTCCTCGCCGATCGGGATGTCGACGGCGATGTCGTTGCGGTTGTAGTAGCCGACAAGCAGCGTCAGGCTGCCGTCTTCGTTACGGGACCATGCCTCGTACGCGGGCCAGACCGCCTCACCGGTGCTTCCGGACGGCTCGAGCGCGAGCGGCGTCCGTGGCGGCTGCGCGCCGGCGACGGACGCGAGCAGCACACCCGCGACCATGGTCGTCAGGGCGAGAGCAAGAGGAATGACGCGAAGGCCCATTAGAGATGTGACGAGCCGTGCCGGGCTATGACGACATGACGCGTTGTGACTAGGTGCTACTGCCCGCCCCCTTGGGTCTCGGCCTCAACGGCCTCGCGCTTCGCGACTTCGGCCTTGTAGTCATCTTCCTCAAAGTAGGTGACGTTCACCCACGCATGGGCCATCTCGTCCACCGTGCGGTCGCCGTACCCGACCCAGACGTTCGGATCCGGGTTCGACCGGTTCGCGGCCGTGTTGTCGTGCCACGCGGTCACCTTGATGAGCGTACCCTTCGGCAGCAATGGCGCCGCGTCGTCGGCATAGACGTAGCTGTTGTGCCAGTTGAAGTTAAAGTCGCCGACGTGGCTTAAGACCTGGCGACTACCGTTCGGCAGAATCGCCTCCATGGACATCGCCTTGCCACGCAGGTGCATGTGCGGCTGGAAGCTCTCGATCCGGGCCGCCCGCTGCAGGGGAAAAAAGCCCTGGGTGGCGGCCACCGTGTTCGGCGGAACGTCCACGCCACCGGTGCCCATCAGATGCAAGACCTGACGATACTTCGGAGCCTGGTCTTCCGGATGGAGGTAGACACCCAACTGCACGGTGTCGGTAACCTCTTCACCCGCGGACGAATAGTGAATGTCCCACTGGATTTCGGAATCCGGCAACATCAGCTTGCCGGTGCCCGGGCGCATAACCTCGCCCTGCTTGCCCACTGCCCACTCCATGAAGGTGCCGGCGGTCCGGGACCGGTCCACGCCGTCGGTCGCATTGGCCTGGTTCGCGGCGGCCAGGGCCGGGTCGGTCTCTTCCTGCACCAGCCTGGCAATGGCGTGATGCGTGATCTTCCGACCTGCCACGGTGCCCGGGCGAATCTCGATGGCGCGCGCCCACCGCTCCGAGGTCAGGCCGGTCGCCACGCGAGGCTTCCACCAGGCGTCGTTGGCTTCCGCCGCCATCGTGTAGGGCGTCGACTCCAGGATCAGATCGGGGGGGCCGTCGAACTGCTCCGCGAAGTTCCAGATCGACTCATCGGGCCAGTTGACCGCCGCCGGCATGTCTTCCGGGTTGCCGCGCGGCGCACCGCCATCCACCCAACGGGCAATCGTGTCGATCTGCTCGTCGCTCAGCGAGCGGTCATTCTTGAAATCCTGGATGCCGACCGTACGGTCAAGATGCCACGGCGGCATCTGTCGGGTCGTCACCCGGTCCTTGATTGACCGCGCCCAGGGCCGAGAGTCCTGATAGCTCACCAGCGACATCGGAGCAATCGAGTCCGGCCGATGACAGGCCTCGCATTTGGCCTGGAAGATCGGCGCGACGTCCTTGGTAAAGGTCGGCACCGCCTCTTCCGCTGCGGCACTCACCGACACGGGCGCCAGGGCCACGGCCGCACACGCGCACAGCAGAACACCGAGGGCTTGCCGAATGGCGATCTTCATGGGGCGTTTCCTTTCACTTCACTCAAGGCTGTCTGGTCAGACAGAGACTTTTCGAACCATCGGTGATCCTATCCCAGGGAGCCGAATGTAACAAACGATCGCTCGGCCACCCAGTCCATTGTGCCGCCACCACGCTGGTGATGAGATCGGGAACCCTGCCTCAGTTCGTTGCGCGTCGCTCCGCCTGGAGGTGGTCCCAGATGGCCGCTCCGGCGACGTGCAGCCCCTCCCCAGGCGTGAGGGTGGCGCCCAGTTCCAGGTGCGCCCCAGACGGGGGACGACAGCGCCACCTGGCTGCGAGCGTGCGCGCGCACCGGACCCGCGAAATACATGTCATGTACCAGATGGTCAATCCCGCTCTGGGCCTCGTCGGCGGACGTGACGTTGTAGTGCGCGAGCATCTCGTCCGCCTGTCCCGGATATACCAACCTGACATGTTCCGCGAAGCCCTCGGCACCGGCCATCGGCAGTGCGCGTGTCATCAGCGACCCCTCATTGCCGTTCATGCCCACGATCTCTGGATCGACGGTCGAGACGACTCCCCGTATGTCCCCTCCCGTGATACGCACTGAAACCTCGGACGATAGTCCGTCTGACTCGTGCGCGCCGAGCGTGGGGGCCTCGGCTGATGGCGGGGAACAGGCGACGCTGGAGCACAGCGCCACCAGACCCACCAATTTCCACGCGAGGGTGCGATTCCGATGAGTCATGGGGCCTCCCCGAACTGACAATCAGTGGCGTCAGCGCCGGTAGTTTCCGGAGCGTACCACACGGTCGTGACAGGGTCGCTCACCCCCTGCGAGCGTGTGAGAGAGGCCGGATCGCCCGGTCAGCTGTCGGCGACATGGCTCAGGATCGTGTCGACCCGCCGCGTGATCGACATCTTTTTGATCGAGATCGGAATGCAATCCAGCTCGCGATAGACCTCGTCGAGCTTCTCCCTGATACTACGGGACATCGCCTCGCCGGAGAGTCGCCCGGTCTCCGGGCGGTCCTCGAACGGCGTCAACGTATCGAGCAGGAAGACGCGTGTGATCCGGAGACTACGCGCGTAGTCCCAGAGCGTTGTGGGGACCTCCTGCCCGGAGAAACGCAGGTAGGCGATACAGTCGACGGCCGTGCGGTCCATGAATAGCCTCACGCGCTTCTCCCCGGGGTCGACATCACGTTCGTGAGCCAACTGCCGCTCAACG
>CALBET010001097.1 GCA_937888665.1 uncultured Acidobacteriota bacterium | reverse complement strand
TCACTGGCGAGACCGGTGCCGGTAAGTCGATTGTGGTCGGCGCCCTGGCGTTGCTACGCGGCGGCCGTGCCTCCGCGGACCTTGTACGCACCGGCGCGGACAAGGCGGTGATCGCGGCGGTCATAGAAACCGCCGACGGAACCGAGCAGGTCCTGCGCCGCGAAGTCTCAGCCCACGGCCGCAGCCGGGCGTTCATCGATGATCGCGTCGTCTCGACCACCGCGCTACGCGAGATTGGCGCGCAGCTGATCGACCTCCACGGACAACACGAGCACCAGGTGCTGCTTGACCCGTCCACACACCTCGATCTATTGGACCGCTACGCGGATTTAGGCCTGAGTCGCGCCGCGGTCCGTATCGCGCACGACGCGTGGCGCAAGGCGGTGACCGCCCTCGATGGCGTGCGACAGCGAGCCGCGAGCCAGTCTGAGCGGGCCGAGATGGTCGCGTTTCAACTGCGTGAGCTTGATGAGGCCGATCCCGACGAGGACGAAGACACCCGGCTGACCGCCGAGCAGCAGATTCTCGCGAATGCGGATCACATACACCGTCTAGCGGCGGAGAGCTATGCCGAGCTGTACGAACGCGACGATGCCGCCCTCGGGGCCCTGGAGCGTGTGTGGCGACGTATCGCCGAACTGTCCACGCTTGATCGATCCTTCGCGCCGTACTTCGAGATGAAAGACGCCGTCGTCTCGCAGCTCGAAGAACTCGCGTTCGCGCTCCGCCCGCACGCGAGCGGGGTCGATGCCTCCCCGGAACGGCTCCAAACGGTTGAAGACCGGCTGGCCAGACTCGAACGGCTCAAACGGCGCTACGGTCCGACGCTGGCCGATGTGACGCGCCGGCGCGCGGAACTCCGCGAGGAGGCCGGCCGGCTGGACGGGGGGGCGGAACAGGCGACGGCGCTGGCCGAACGAGTGGACGCCACGCGTGCGACCTATGTGTCCGCGGCGGCAACACTGTCCGAACAGCGCCGTCACCATGCCATCGCGCTGGCCACCGCCCTCGAACAAAGCCTGGCCGAACTGGCCATGTCCCATACCCGATTCGAGGTCACGTTCGACGCGTCCGCTGCTCAGGAGAGTGACTGGACCGACCGGGGCACGGACCGAGCCGAGTTCTACTTCTCAGCGAATCCCGGCGAAGCCGTGAAGCCGTTGGCCCGCATCGCCTCCGGCGGCGAGCTCTCCCGGGTGATGCTAGCCCTCCGCACCGTCACCTCCTCGGAGGCCCCAGGCAAGACGCTTGTCTTCGATGAAGTGGATGCCGGGATCGGTGGCGAAGCGGCCGAGCGGGTCGGTGCCAAACTCCGGGGGCTCTCGAACCAGGCCCAGATTCTCTGCGTGACTCACTTGCCACAAATTGCCACATATGGCACCAGCCACTATCGCGTGCACAAGGTGGTTCATGACGGACGCACAACGGCAACGGTCTCGCACCTCAACGCTGAGGAACGCGCGGCCGAGGTTGCCCGGATGATGACCGGGACGCGGGTGTCCGATACTGTCTTGCAGACGGCCCGCGAACTCCTCAAAGACGAACACAGGTAAGCGGTGCCCAGGAAGTATTTCATCGAAACGTTCGGCTGTCAGATGAACGTCCACGACTCGGAACGCCTGGCCGGCCTGCTCGACCAGGCCGGCTATGAGGCGGCCGTGGCGCCGAACGAGGCGGATCTCGTGGTCATCAACACCTGCAGCGTCAGGGAGCGGGCGGAGGACCGGCTGTACACGGAACTGGGTCAAGTGGCTGAGAACGCATCCGGGAGACGGCCGATTGTCGCCGTGACCGGGTGCGTGGCTCAGCAAGAGGGGAGTGCGTTGCTCCGGCGAGGACGGCGCGTGGATCTGGTGGTCGGGACGCAAGCCCTGGCACGGCTGCCAGAGATGGTGGCCGATCTCGAGCACAGCCGTCCAGAACGGGTCGACATCAACCCGTACGACAATGTCTCGTTCCCTTTCGGTGTCACGAAACGGTCTGACCCCGTCAAGGCGTCTGTCACGATCATCGAGGGGTGCAACGACTTCTGCGCGTTCTGCGTCGTGCCCTACACGCGGGGCCACGAACGCATGCGCCCGTCTGGCGAGATTGTCGATGAAGTGCGCCTCGCCGCTTCCCAGGGGCACCGCGAGATCCAGCTGCTCGGCCAGATCGTGAACCATTACGCCGCCCCGGATCGGCCTGACTGCGACTTCGCGGCGCTGCTCGAACTGGTCCACGAGGTGCCAGGTGTCGAGCGCATTCGCTTCGCGAGCCCCCACCCACGGCACGTCACCACGCGCATGATCGGCGCCATGCAAGCGCTGCCGAAGGTCTGTCGGCATCTACATCTTCCAGTGCAGTCCGGCTCAACCGATGTCCTGGCTCGGATGCGCCGCCGTCACACCCGTGAAGATTATCTGGCGCTTGTCGAGAGGATTCGGACCGCGATGCCGGACATCGCGCTGTCGACCGATGTGATCGTCGGGTTTCCTGGCGAGACCGCACAAGACTTCGAAGACACGCTCAGTCTCGTGAAGACGGTGGGCTACCACAGCATGTTCTCGTTCAAGTATTCGGAGCGTCCGAACACGCTGGCCACGCAACGCCTCCCGGACGATGTCCTGGCCGCCGACAAGACCAGCCGGATTGTCGAACTCCAGAACACACAAAAGGGTATCCAGGAAGGGCTCCACCGGCAGCAGGTCGGCCACGAGGTAGAGGTGCTGGTAGACTCCACGAGCCGGCGCCGTGAGTCTGAGCTCGCTGGCCGGACGCCAGGAAACACGGTGGTAAACTTCGAGGCCACGCAAAGCTTGCTCGGCCAACTGGTGCGTGTCCGCATCACGGACAGCGGGCCCTACAGCCTGCGCGGCGAGCTCGCGCAGCGTGTTGGATAGGCGAATGTTCGCGCGCTCCGCCTGCCGGTGCACACGGGCCCCACAGGCCGATGGAGGAACCCACCATGCAGGTTGAGATGTCAATCAAGGGGCTGATGGTCGATCCGGTCACGAACATGCCGATCGTCATCTTGCACGAGAGCGACGGAGCACGCGTCCTCCCGATCTGGGTGGGCATCTTCGAGGCGAATGCCATCGCCTTACAGATTGAGAACGTCTCCACGCCGAGACCGATGACCCACGACCTGCTGCGTAACGTCATCCACGACCTCAAGGGTGATGTACAGAAAGTGGTTGTCAGCGATCTGAAGGACAGTACGTTCTACGCGGTCCTTCATGTCCTGGTTGGCGGCCAAGTCGTGGTCATTGACGCCAGGCCGAGCGACGCCATCGCGTTGGCGTTGCGTGTTCGCGCCCCTATTTTCGCCGAGGACGCCGTCATCGATGGCGCGAAGTCGCTGGGCATCACGCCGGACACGGGAGACTCTGAGCGTCTGCAGCAGTGACTCGAGAATCTCGACCCAGACGAGTTGGGCAAGTACAAGATGTGACGCGCTCGTTTGCGAATCTGCTCGCGGGAGCGCTAGAATGACCCGGCGACCAACCGGTCCACACTGCCCAACGCAGTACTAACCTCCGGAGAACTCCCAGTCCGTGCCGTTCAAGATGATCGTGACGATCGCGAACCAGAAGGGCGGAGTGGGGAAGACCACGACGGCCATCAACCTGGCGGCCGCACTCTCACTTCGCGGCAAGTCGACCTTGTTGATCGATCTTGATCCGCAGGGCAACAGCACCCTGTCGTTCATCGAGAGAGACACCATCGAGTCCTCCGTGTACGAGGCGTTCGCCAACCCTGAGTGCACCCTCAGCGACGTGATTGTCCCGGCTG
>CALBET010001096.1 GCA_937888665.1 uncultured Acidobacteriota bacterium | reverse complement strand
CCTCGAGCGCATCGTAGCTCCGGGCCGCCAGCGTGATCCGCGAACCGAAGATGGCGCGCGCCGCCGGATAGGCTTTCGGGTCGTAGGCGGTCACCTTCGCGCCCGCCGCCAGCAGCGCCTCGATCAGCACGATGGACGGGGCCTCGCGCATGTCATCGGTTCGTGGCTTGAACGCCAAGCCCCAGATGCCGATCCGTGCCCCTTTCAAGGGCCCCAGCACAGACCGCATTTTGTCGAACAACCGTCGCTTCTGGGTGGTGTTGACCGTCTCCACCGCCTCCAGAATGCGAAATTGGTAGTTCGAGTCTTTCGCGGACCGCACGAGCGCCTGAACGTCCTTCGGAAAGCAGCTGCCGCCATACCCGATCCCGGGAAACAGGAACGATGGCCCGATGCGCGAGTCGGATGCGACGACCCGTCTGACGTCATCCACATTGGCCCCGACCCGCTCACAGACGTTGGCCATCTCGTTCATGAACGACACCCGGGTGGCCAACATCGCATTCGCGGCATATTTACTCAGTTCCGCGCTCGGGCAGTCCATGAGTAATATCGGCGACCCGGTCCGCGTAAACGGCGCATACAGCGTACGCATGAGGGCCCCGGCCCGTTCGTCGCCTGTGCTGGTGCCCACCACAACCCGGTCCGGTTTGAAGAAGTCATCGACCGCAGACCCCTGTTTCAGAAACTCCGGATTACTGACCACGCTGAACTCATGCGCCGTTTCGGCCGCCATGACCGTCCGCACCCGCTCGGCGGTCCCGACCGGGACTGTGCTCTTCAACGCCACGACTGTGTAGCCGTCGATGGCGCGCGCCAGGTCCCGGACGGCCGCCAGCACGTACTGTATGTCGGCGGACCCGTCCTCGTCTGGCGGCGTCCCCACCGCCACGAATACGATCTCCACCTCGCGCGCGGCCCGACCCAGCGCCGTGCTGAAACGCAGACGTTTCTCCGCCAGGTTGCGGGTGACGAGTTCGTCCAGGCCAGGCTCATAGATCGGGATCCGTCCCCGACGCAGCGCCCGGATCTTCTGCTCGTTCACGTCGACGCAGACGACCTCGTTTCCGGTCTCCGCAAAGCACGCGCCGACGACCAGCCCCACATAGCCGGTTCCTACTACCGCTATTTTCATCTGTCTCGCTGTTCGGTAGACCTGGGCGTCGCAACCGGCATCCCCCGGGACCAACGGGCACACCCTACGGCGCCGTCTGGAAAAATTCTAACCATAACACCGGGCTCGCAATGCTGTCAAGATGTTGATGTAAAAGGAGTTGCGGCATTGGCGTCACCGCTCAGGCAAGGCCTGGGCGACGAGGCAGGCCCCCTGTGCTACGATGCGACAAAGGCCGCATTGGAACAGATTCTGCTCCGCCGGCGAACGTGATCGGCGGTCGGTGGCGGCTTGAGCCCATCCACGAACATCGTGCGGATTCTCATCGACTACCGCCCCGCGCTCCGGCACCAGACGGGGGTGGGGCTCTGGGTTGCCCGTCTGGTGGAGGCCTTGGCTCGGCCTGACTCGGTTGCCGCCAGCCCCGACATCACTGTGTTCAGCAGCTCGTGGAAGGATCGGCTGACCACGACGCTCCCGGCCGGGGTCCGGGGGGTGGATCGCCACGTGCCGGGGCGGTGCCTGAACTGGCTCTGGCACCGGCGGGAATGGCCGCCCGTCGAACTCCTGGCCCCCGGGCCGTTCGATGTGGTGCACTCACCCACGCCGCTCATGGTGCCAACCCGCACGGCGGCGCGGGTCGTGACGATCCACGATGTCGACTTCCTGGCCCACCCGGAGAGAGGCGTGCGCGAGATTCGGCGTGACTACGCTCGACTGGCCCGGTCCCACGCGCACCGGGCCGAGGTCGTGGTGGTGCCATCGCAGTACACCCGTGACCAGGTGGTGACTCGGCTCGACCTCCCTCCCGAGCGGATCATCGTCTGCCCCAACGGGCCGCCCGGGTGGCCGCCTCGTCCGGCCGCGCCCGCGCGAGAGCATCTGCTCTTCGTTGGCACCGTGAGCGTGCGGAAGAACGTCGACCGGCTGCTGGAGGCCTATGCCCGTGTGCGCGATGCGCACCCACTGGCGCCGCCGTTGGTGCTGGCCGGGCAGGTGTCTCCGGACGACGTGGCGGTGCTGGCTCCTCTCGTGCACCCACCGCTGGCTGGTCATGTCCGCCACGAGGGCTATGTGGACGACCAACGGCTCCGAGCGCTGTACGAACAGGCGGTGGGGCTCATCTTGCCTTCGCTGGACGAGGGTTTCGGCGTGCCGGCGCTCGAGGCGATGGAACTCGGGGTGCCGGTGCTGGCGGCGCGGCGCGGCGCACTGCCAGAGGTGGTCGGCGACGCCGGTCTGCTCGTCGATCCACTGGATGTCGGCGCCCTGGCCGCGGCCATCGAGAGACTGGTCACCGACGACGGTCTGTGTCGGCGTCTCTCCGCGGCCGGCCCCATCCAGGCGCGTCAGTTTTCCTGGCAGGCATCAGCCGCCACGCTCCGAGACGCCTACGAGCTAGCCATCGAGCGCCGCCGGGCCGTTACGCCCGGCTGATGAGCATGACCGCGACACTCCACGACCGATGCGCATAGGCATAGACGCCCGCGAACTGCTGGGGAACCGGACCGGCGTAGGGCGATACCTCGCCGCGCTCTGCGCCGAGTGGCGGGGGCTGCCGCCAGACGGTCCGCACCAGTTCGTGCTGTACGGCCCGGCGCCCGGCGATTCGCCGGCGGTGCTTGGCGCCCCGTTCGCGAGAGAGGCGAACGGTCCGTTCCGGTATGAGGCCGTGCCCGGTGACGGGGGGACCTGGTGGGAACAGACCCGGCTCGCGGCCGCCGTCAATGCCTCTGCCCCGCACGTGCTGTTCGCCCCCGGCTACGCCGCGCCACTGCGGGCGCGCCCGCCGGTCGTGGTGACCATTCATGACATTAGCTTCGAAACCCACCCCGAGTGGTTTCCCTGGCGCGAAGGGATGCGGCGACGGTGGATGACGAAACAGAGCGCCCACCGGGCGGCCCGCATTGTGGCGGTGTCCGGATTCACCCGCGATGAGGTCGTCACCCACCTCCGGGTGCCGCGGGAGCGCGTTTCGGTGATCTGGTCCGGTCTTCACCACGTCGAGCCGGCCGGAACCCTCAAGCGCGAGCCGCTGGTGCTCTACGTCGGTTCGATCTTCAATCGGCGTCACCTGCCGGAGTTGATTCGTGCGTTCAAGCCGGTGGCGGCCACGATCCCGAGCGCCCGCCTGGTTCTGGTGGGCGACAACCGGAGCCATCCGCGACAAGATCTCGGGCGGCTGGCTGCGGCCGCCGGTCTCGAAGACCGCATTCAGGTGCGCGAATACGTGGACGAGGCAGAACTCTGGACCCTGTACGGACAGGCGACGGTCTTCGTCTTCCTCTCGGAGTACGAGGGCTTCGGATTCGCGCCGCTGGAGGCGATGGCGGCCGGGGTGCCGGCGATTGTGGGCGACACCGCGGTGGCCCGAGAGCTCTATGTCGATGGCGCTCGACTGGTTGGGGTGGATGACGTCCCCGCCATCGCCGATGCCATGCTGCATCTGCTGCACGATGCCGACGCGCGTCAGGCGCTGCTGGAGGCTGGCACCAGGCGGCTCCCCTGCTTTACGTGGGCCCGGGCGGCGTCGGAGACCCTGGCCGTGCTCGAGAGCGTGGGACGGTCCGGATGACGACGACGGCCGACCTTGCCATCGTCATCGTGAGCTACAACGCGCGGGACGACCTCCAGGCCTGCTTGAGCCGGCTGCGCGCCGATCCGCCTCGGGCGACGCACGAGACGATCGTGGTCGACAACGCGTCGAGGGACGGGAGCGCCGCGGCCGCACGGGCCTTCGGGCCGCCGGTCGCCGTCATCGAGGCCGGCGACAACCTCGGCTTCGCGCGGGCCACCAACATCGGGATCGCGGCGACCGACAGCCGTCTCATCCTGTTGCTCAACAGCGACGCGCTTCCGCCCGCCGGTGGGATTGACCGACTGATCGAGATTCTGGACGCGCACGACGACGTGGCGGTGGCGGGGCCGCGGCTCGTCGACGGGGCGGGACACCTCGAGATCTCGTCGGGGCCGATGCTGTCCCCGCTGGCCGAGTTGTGGCAGAAGAGCCTCGTCCAGGCACACAACCGCGGGGTGCCGCTCCTGGCGCACCTCGCCGAGCGGAGGGCGCGTCGAGAGCGCCGGGTCGACTGGGTCAGCGGCGCGTGTTTGTTGGTGCGCCGAGCCGACGCGGAGGCGGCCGGGCGACTCGACGAGCGCTTCTTTCTATATACGGAGGATGTCGACTTCTGCGCCTCGGTGCGCGCGCTCGGTCGCCACGTGCTCTTTACGCCGGCCGTCGAGGTCGTGCATCGCCGCGGTCGCTCCGGCCGGCACGCCCCTGCGGCGACGGCGATGGCGTATCGACGCAGCCATCTGGCGTTCTACCGGAAGCACCATCCGCTGTGGCATCCGGTCCTGCGCGCCTATCTCCGTCTCCGGGGTCTGCTGCCCCCGGCCGTCTGAGCGCCGCCGGTTCCGTTCGTCGACGGATGCCCGCAGCAGGTAGGATCGTCAGAGATGCGGATCGCGATCGACATCCGAAAGTTCCACGACTTCGGGATTGGCACATATGTGCGGAATCTCGTGGAGTGGCTGGCGCG
>CALBET010001095.1 GCA_937888665.1 uncultured Acidobacteriota bacterium | reverse complement strand
TTCGAAGGCCGCCGCCCCCTCGGCCAGGAAATGTCGGTCGCCCTGGACCGAGGCCACGGTGATGGTGCCGCCGGAAAACCACGGGCGGTGCAGTTTCTCGAGGGCGTCCCGCTTGGCGATCAAGCAGCCGATGCCGGTTGGGTGGCCGAACATCTTGTAGAAAGACAGCGCCACGTAGTCCGGGTGTACCCGGCCCAGATCGAGTCGGTTGGTCGGCACGAAGGCCGCCGCGTCCAGCAACACATCCCACCCGCGTGCCTGCGCCATCGCGATCCATTCGAGTGGGTGCTGCACGCCGGAGAAGTTCGATTGGGCGGGGTAGGCGAACAGATGGTGTCCGCCGGGTGTCGTCCGGTTGGGCAACTCGTCAAGCAGCTGTGTGAGGCGCGACCCGTCCACGCGGAGATCCGGTGGCTCCACCGGGACGTAGGTGGTTCTGGCGCCATGTGCGCGGTCGAACTCGCGGATGCCGTTCACCGAGTTGTGATTGTCGAATGTCAGCAGTAGCTGGTCGCCCGGCTCGAACGGGTAGGCCTCGCCGACCAGCTTGAGCGCGTGACTCGCATTCGCCGTGAAGACCACGGCGTACTCGTCCGGCGATGCGTTGAAGAAGGTGAGGATGTGGGCCCGACACCGCTCGATCAGCGAGCCGGACAGCGCCGAGGCCGGGTTCACCGAGTGCGGATTCCCCAGGACGTGTGTCGTCAAAAACGTCGCATGCTCCGCGATAATCGACGCCGGATACAGTCCGCCCCCGGTGTAGTCGAGATACACGAGCTGCTGGTCTTCCAGTCGTCGGAACTCGGTCGCGCGGACCTTGTCTATTGCGGTGGTCCCGGCGTACGTCGGATAGGCGGCGAGGAAGGCCGCGTGGTCGCGCTCGAATCCAGCGGGTGACGGCGGTGATGGTGATGACGACATGGGCATCCTGAAGGCTCGGACCAGCCTATCACCCGTTTGATTCAGGTTCCGGCTCGACCTATGCTGCACCACATGGGGAGAGTCGACATGGGAATTCACGCGCCGACGCGGCTCAGCGCGAAGCAGGTCCTGGTGTTGGCGTTGGCGGCGCTGTGCGGTCCGCTTGGCGTCGTGTCGCCGACCCAGGCCCAGGAGCCGGACCGGGCCGAGCGACACCGGGTGCCGGCGGACTTCATGAGTTTCCAGGGCGCGCCGTGGCTCGAGCGGGAGGAGCGGGTCGACGAGGAACAACCGGAAGCCGTGCTCGACGCCATGGCCCTCGAGGCGGGCGACGTGGTGGCTGATATTGGCTGCGGGTCCGGCTACTACGCACGCCGAATGGCGGTGCGGGTGGGGGGTGAGGGACGTGTGTACTGCGTCGACATCCAGCCCGAGATGCTCGAGATCATGGCGGGACACGCGGAGGGTGACGGGATCACCGGTATCGTCCCGGTGCTCAGCGAGGCCGATGATCCGAAGCTTCCCGAGGGCGAGATCGACTGGATCATCCTGGCCGACGTGTATCACGAGATGTCGGAGTACGAGGCGATGCTGGCCGGTATGCACCGGTCTCTGGCGCCGGGCGGGCAGGTGGCGTTGCTCGAGTATCGCGTCGAGGATGGGACCGGCGACCACCTGAAAGCGGACCATGCCATGTCGGTGCGCCAGGTGCTGGCCGAGTGGCTCCCCGCCGGGTTCGCACTGGTCGACCTGCTGGAGTTTCTGCCGGGGCAGCACCTCTTTATTCTGAAGGCGGCGGGTGACGCGACGGTGCCGGGCGACCCCATCATCAACATCGATCTGCTCGACGCGGTCGAGGGCGGCCTGGTCGAAGCCGAGGCGGTCGGCGACGGCGACACCGGGGTCACGGTCCGGATCCGCAACCTGAGTGACGACCGGCTTCTCGTGACGATGCCGGCGGGAATGTCCTTTCATGCGGCCGACGGAGGGCGCGACACGCGCGACATGGTGTCGCGTCGGGACGCCGCCATCCGACTGTTTGATGGCGAGGCGCGCGATTGGGCGGTGCGGTCCGTGGGACGCCAGCGGACGCGGCGCGCCCCCGGGTCGGGCGACCGTCTGACCATGGCGGCGCCGTCGAGCCTACCGGCCCTCGACGCGCTGATGCACCGTATGCAGGCGGGCACCTATAACGTGGCCGATTCACCCGCGCTCTACGTACCGCGTCTCCACGGCCTGGAGCAGGCGGCTGTCTGGATTGCGGAAGAGGACGCGAGATACGACGACATCGCCTCGGCGGTTACGACCCGCGAATGCCGGCGCAATACGCGGTAGCCTTCGCGCTCGTCTACTGCGACCTCGCGGGCATCGACGTAGCCAGCACTGCAATCTGGCGGGATCGGGAGCAGATCTTCGGCGTGCTCCGCGACCCGGGCCTGACCGCGTGGTACCAGATCAAGACCACGGGGCAGATCCAGCGTTAAGATTCGCCGTCAGGGAGGTTCACATGCGAATACTCGCGACTACGGGTGTGCTGCTGCTGTTGACCGGGACCGTGTGGACGCAACGGGCCGCCACGCCGCCGCCGACCGATCTCACCAAAGGCACCGCCATGAACGCGGCGGAGCTCCATGCCGCCATTGCCCGGCTTGGCGACGAACGCCCGAACGCCTCGGCCCGCGTCTTTACGCTCGCCGGCCCCAATAGTCCGTACTCCGTGAACGTGGAACATCGGACGAACCAGCCACAGGCGGCGTCGCTGCACGACGCCGACGCCGAGATGTTTTACGTGATCGACGGTGGCGGCACGATGGTGACCGGGGGGACCATCGTCGAGGCAACGCGAAACGGCCCAAACCTCTCCGGCAAGGGGATCGAAGGCGGCATCCCGCGCACGCTCGCGCCGGGCGACTTCTTCATGGTGCCCGAGGGCGTCGCGCACTGGTGGAGCCAGGTCGATCCGGCCGGCATGAACGTCATGTCCATTCACTTTCCCAGAGTGAAATAGCTACGGCACACGAGCCACCGGGCGACATCCGAAGGCCGTGATAGTCACGAGGGACGGCCGGCACCGGCGACGCCTGTCCCGCACGATCTACCAGGGACAATGTCGTCAGCAGGGAGGATGGCCGCTCGGGACGTTGCGAGCGTCGGGTGCCCCATCGATACCGTCCTTCCGATGCCCGGTGTGAAGCGGGCGATGACCAGTTCGCCCGTCTCGTTCGTGATGAACCAGCGGTCGTCGTTCAGATACACGCCCGAGGCGGCCTGAGCCCCGTCGGCCGGCGTCGCCGCCGATAGTGGGGCGGACACGGGTGCCCGTTGAGCGTGATATCGTGGTTTATCGATGCGTATAATCGGTCAGGCCGACGCTGTGGACGACCCGTCGGGGGTGCTGTACCGCCGGCTGAGGGTTGACCTGTCGGCAGGCACGCTCCGCTGGTCGGAGGAGCCGTGCCGCAACCTGGAAGATGTGCTCGGCGGCTTCGGGCGGTCGTTCCAGCAGCTCGCCGCCTTCGACGTCACCGATCCCTACGCGGCAACCAGCCCGCTGATCATCAACACCGGTCTCCTGACGGGCAGCAACGTCATGACCGGCCTGCGTACGTACTTCTCGGCCTACAGCCCGCTCAAGGTGTCGAACGCCGGGTTGCCGTCGGCGATGTGGTCGGCCGGCAGCGGCAAGTTCGGCAGCAAGCTGAAGTGGACCGGTACGGACGAGATCGTCGTGACCGGACGCGCCCCGGACCCGGTCCTGCTGGTCATTCGCGCCGATGAGAGCGGGGGCGACCCGGTCGCGGAACTCCGGCCCGCGGACGCGTTACTGGGCCAGGCGTGCTACCAGAAGATCAAGACGCTGCAACCCGACTACCCCGACGCGCACTTCGCCGTCATCGGTCCCGCCGGCGAGTCCTACCTGCACTGCTACTACGCCGCGGTCGCGCTCAGCACGGAGAACCTGCTCAAGACCGGTGACGACAAGTGTCGATGGGCGGGTCGCGGTGGCATGGGCGGTGTCATGGGCTCGAAGCAGCTGATCGGGATCGTAGCGCAGGCCCCGGATCGGGTCGTGAAACCGGCGGCGTCGGTTCGGGAGATCAACAAGGAGATCGCCACCGGTCCCGGCTCGCGCAAGTTCCGCGAGCCGGCCCGCGGTGGGCTCGGCGGCACGTGGGCGAACTACGAACCGCTCGAAAAGTTCCATTTCGTGCCACAGCGTAACTTCCGGCCGTCCGGCGATGGCCGGCCGGAGCTGCTGTTCCGCAGCGTGGTGGAACCGGAGTTCGTGGTCAAGGCCGAGTCCTGTTTCAAGTGCGGCATCAACTGTCACAAGAACATCTACGAGAAGCGGGACGATGGCAGCCGCGGCGCCTACCGCGCCAAGTTTGACTACGAGCCGCTCAACCTGCTGTCGACCAACCTGGGGATCGACGACCCACACGCCGTGTGGCCGCTCGTCGCCAAGGTGGATCAGCTCGGGATGGACTCGATCTCGATCGGCACCACGCTGGGGTATGTGCTCGACTACAACGAGCGACATCCCGACGCGCCGATTCTGAACGGCGCGCGGTTCGGCCAGGCGGACAAGGTGGCCGAGCTCATCGAGTGGACGGGCACCGGTCGCTGTCCGGAGATTGGCCATGGCGTGAAGCGGCTCGCCGAGTCCCTGGGTGAGCCGGGCTATGCGATGCACTGCAAGGGCCTGGAGCTGCCGGCCTACATTCCCGATTCCAACCCGGGCTATCCCTGGGCGATCGCGGGTGGCCACATGTCGATGGCCACCTACATGCTGCTCGCACTCGAGCAGGACACCTCGGTCGACTACTGGACCAAGGCGATCACCGAGCGCGGTCTCTATTTCGTGCGCGACGACCTGCTCGGTATCTGCAAGTTCGCGGGGCTGCCGATCGACCTCGCGCCGCAGGTGATCGCCGATGAGCTCGGGCTGCGGGTGTCCAAAGACGACCTGCTGGCCGCCACCCGCCGCGCGTTCATCCACGCGCTGTGGCTCGAGCGCAGGCAGGGGTTTGAGCACGCCGACTACACGATGCCAGGCGAGGTGTTCGACCGTCCGAACCCCGCCCTGCTGATCCCCCCGTTCATCACGCGTTCGTTCTTCGACGCCTTGAGCACGCGCGTCTGGGCCGTCTTCGACAAAGAGATTGACGCGATCGCGGCCCGATCGACATGAGCGTCAGGGTTCGCTTTCCTGCGCTGTTGGCCGAGCGCGTCGCGGGGGTCAGTGCCGTCGATGTGGCCGCGACGACGGTCGACGGTGCGTTGCGGGAAGTGGTGCAGCGGTACCCGGCTCTTGAGCGTCTGGTCTTGGCCGCCAACGGCGCGGTCAACCCGGTGATGGTGGTGTT
>CALBET010001094.1 GCA_937888665.1 uncultured Acidobacteriota bacterium | reverse complement strand
TGCAGTTGCTAGGTGCGCCAGGAACACTCCGGCGCATCTGTGATGTGGTTGATCGGGGTGGAGAGATTCGAACTCACGGCCCCCTGCTCCCAAAGCAGGTGCGCTACCAGGCTGCGCTACACCCCGTCGAGGTAGGACTATCTTTGTTGGCGCGCTCTGGCCAGAGGGTTGCTTCCGTCGACAGCAATTGCGGGGCGCCGACTGCGCGGGATACACCGACCGGTCTGGGCGTTCCTAATGCCTTCCAAGTCGGCTGGACGGCCGATGCACCGTTCACACTTCTGGATGGAGGCCGCCGCACCGGCATCTAGCCCCGCGTCGACGCCCGGGCAGGCCTCTCACAAGGACCGCGCGCCGGCCGTACCAGAGGCGCTAGTGGAGTTGCGTGCAGCAGAGGCGGCGCTCGTGGCGGAGTGGCAGGCCTTCGAGGCGTCGGGCGCGAGGCCCCACTCACCTCCAGCCGCAGCGAAGCTCGTCGACACGATCGTGTGGAGTGTGCACAACACACCGCTTCACGACGAACCCCTCGGCGGCGACGACTGCTCGGGCGACCCCCTGTCGGTCAAGTTCTACGGAGGCGGTCTCATCGTCCGAACAACCACACTGCGAACGGACGCGATGTTGGTGACACCACTACAGGGCCTGGGGGCCCGACTCGAGCCGGGGATGGATCCACAGGGTGCGACGCAGATCCTGGGTCCGCCGTACCGCAGCAGTGATGGCGTACTGACGTGGGCCATTCTCGACCCGGTCGCCGCGATCGGCTTCGACGAAGAGTACATCGAGTCGCTCCGTCTGTTCTTCGATGAAGACGGCCTGTTCGCTGTGTGGCAAGTCGAGATATTCACGTGCTGACGCACCCCGCAGTGAGGTCCGCACTCCCAGCCCTCGCGACAGTGGAGTCCTGGGACAGACACCGGAGATCCGTCCTACAATCACAGGAGGAGAGCGCCACATGGACATCACCACCGTTGCCGAGCGGCTAAACACCTGGTTCACCGCTTCATACGACATCCACAACGAGATCATCGAGGCGGGGCATGTAGGAGACTTCGTCGACCGCCGCGACGCAGAGATCCGTTCGCTGTTCGCCCCCCGAGGCGAAGCAGAGGACGGCTGGGGTCCCCTCGACCCACTGGAACCGCCGCCCACCGTGGCGTTTCAGGCCAAAGCGAGGCGGCGTCTCAGGAAGCGACAGCTCTTCCGGATCGAGCGATATGCCACCCCCCATGGCGACCTATTCCGGGCATGGCTGAGCGGAAACACCAAGAACGACACGGATAGTGTGGAGGAAGTGCTCGACATCATCGAGCGAGACGGCGCTCCCGTCGTGGTGGCCCGCCACGAGGCTTGTTTCAGCTGCCACGGAACGGCGGTGCGCGACGGCGCCACCTGCATTGAGGTCAACTACGGGGGCGACAAGTGCATCGGCGGACTGCACCCCAAGGGTGGCGCCAAGATTGAGGTCGGGGAGCGGCGGGAGTCGGCAAATTTCGCGGTTCCAAAGGACCGTTGGGGTCCGCTGATGGAGCGGTGAGCCGCATCGTCCCAGATCGCTGCGTTCGTCTCATTGGAGACGACGGTGCCGCGAGACACCGCTAGGGATCAGACACCGGTCCGACATGCTGATCATCAGATGGCTCCCTGACGACGGACTCGCGACGGCCCACGCGACGTCGCCAGCGGCGAGGCCAGGGGCGCAGAGACGCTTCATGGGTTCGTGCGCCTGGCGCTGGCCGCCGCCCT
>CALBET010001093.1 GCA_937888665.1 uncultured Acidobacteriota bacterium | reverse complement strand
GTTTCCGCGAGGGTGAAATCGCGCTGTTCGAGAAACACGGGGCGGAAGTCATCGCCTCCTGGCAGCGGCTCGACAACCCGAACACCCTGGTGTGGATGCTGGCCTATCGCGACCGCGCGCATCGCGACGCGGTGTTTGCCGCCTTCCGCGCCGATCCGGACTGGACCGCACTGCGGGCGAAGTACGACGTGCCTCTCAGCATCGAGGCGTACATGATGAGCGCGTCGAACTACTCGGCCCTGAAGTAGCGAGTGGCGGGGCAAGGTTGCCGCCTTGCCCCGCCAACGCCAAGACGGGCGTCACCCGCGACCGGGTCGTCGTCCTAGGGTGGGCCGTCGCCCCTTGGCCAAGACTGGCTCCCAGTAGCTAGCGTGCCGCGCGACCCAAGTACTGAAAGAACACCCGCTCCACGAAATCGCTGACGGCTGGGATAAGTGCCACTGCGAGAATGGTGATCACCAACACGACCACGATACACAGATAGAAGTTCTTCATAGCGCGGATCCAGTCGCGACTAGTGCCTCGGCGCCGCCTCGAATACCCAGGCCTCACCCGCCTCCACGTTCGCCCTGGTGGTCTGCGATGGGTATTTGCTGCTGATGGCGTCGCTGATACCGTCGAGGATCGGTCCAGATTTGATACGCACGAGCTGCCGTTCGTAGCGTGTGCCGTCGATCCGTATCACCGCGCGGCCGTCGCGTTCGGCCTGGACCGGCCAGCGTTTCCACAGTTGGCCGACGGTCGTGCCCATGTAGCCAGCCCAGACATAGAGCTTTCCATCAGCCTCGGCCGTCCAGATGCGCCGCGACCGGGGCGGATCGAGCAGCTGCATCTCGATGGTCGGGATGTCTTTCACGAAGCGCCAGTCCGGATCCGGGCCTGTGTGCAGTTCGCCCGATACCAGTGGGCCGCCGGAAAACACCCGATTCGGACCATCCGCGAAACGTTGCTTCACCGCCGCCGTGGCGACAGCGGTCACCGGTATCAGTAGCAGGCAGAGCACGACGATGACCGATTTCTTGACGATGTCCATGGCACTATGTCCTGATTCTCCCTCGTCGCACCTTGTCAGCCGGGCAAATCGCCCGTCTCGGTTCCACGCGGGGTTCCACCACGAGCTGCTAGAATCATACCGCTCAGACGCCCGCAACCGCGCGACGAGAACGGTCTGGTTGTCTTCGCGCTCGCGGACCGGCTGACGCCTCGGTGAACCGGTTCACGCCCGCGTAGTCAGCCAGCAGACCGAACCAGCAGGTTCAGCGGCGCGGTGGGGGAATCGACATCCGCGAACCAGGCCACCTCCTCGGCCACCATGTCGAACCGCATCAGATACTCGCCGGGCGTCTCAATGGCCGGCAGCTCGACCTGAATTGTGACGACATCGTCCGGCGCCACGTCGCCCGGCAGCTCGGCGCGCTGCCAGTCGCCGTCGAGCAGCGTCTCCGCGTCGTCGGTCGCGTGCAGCCGAATACCGAGCCGAGTCCAGCCTGGTTGGCGGGGAATCCCCGCCAGCCACAGCGTGTCGCCGGTGTTCTCGATCTCGACCGTCACTCGGCCCGCCTCGCCCGCCCGCACGGCCAGCGGGGTGGTCGTGGGGCGCGGGTTGATGCGAGCGGCGAGCTGCCGAGGACGGCGCGTATCGGGCACCGACTCCCCTTTATACATCAGGATGAAACTGGTATAGACGAGCGCGGCGCACAGCGGTTCCCAGAACCGGCACAGGTTCTTCCCGTGCATGAACTCTTGCAGCTCTGACGCCGGCACCTCGATCGACTCGTCGATCGTCAGCGGCACAATCGTGGTGCGGGTAAGCCCGCACTGCCGGCCCAACTGCTCGATGTCCTCCACGACGATGTTGTTCTCGAGCACCC
>CALBET010001092.1 GCA_937888665.1 uncultured Acidobacteriota bacterium | reverse complement strand
TCTGCGGCCGCCGCAACCCCTCAGAGGTCGGCACTTCGGGCGCCATACCGGCGTCCTGGCCGCCAGCAGGATGCTCGACGGTCCGGCTTGCGGTAGTAGGACGCCCGCGCCATGCCCACCGCCGCGCAGGCCTTCTTGACCCCCACCAGCTCCACCAGCTCGGCCGCAGCGGTGTCGACCGCTTCGAGGATCATCGCGCTCATCTCGCCCGGACCTCGTCGCTCGCGCCGCCAGTGGCGAGCTGTTCTAGCAGCGCGGAGAGTTTTCCCCGCACCTCGATCACCCGGCGCGAGGTCTGCACCTCGGCCTGGAGCTTGGCGACCTCGGCGCGCAGTCGGACGTTCTCACCCTCGACCGGGTTGACCGGTGGGCGGCCTCTGGTCTTACCCAACGCCTGCATCGCACCTTCGGTGGCCTGCTTGCGCCATTCGCTGATGTGTGAGGAGTACAGACCCTCCCGCCGCAGCAACGCGCCCCGGCCGTCGCGGTCCAGACGGTCGTACTCGGCCACGATGTCGGCCTTGTACTTCGCCGTGTACGTCCTGCGCTTGGCACGCTCAGGGACCTGCGGATCAACCACCTCCTCCACTGGCACTGCATCCCCCGGCGGGGTCAAGCTGATCGTCATCAAACCTCTCTCCAAGTCTCACCCTCATCCTTCAATGATTCCTACCGAGTGGGGTGTCTCAGGAAAGGTTGACAGAGAGGGTTCGCCGCACACCGCAAGCGCACGCTCGTCGTCCTCGGCCAGTAACGCGCGCAGGAAAGCCTGCCTAAGTGCCGGCCGACGAGACCGGAATGGGCCAAACCTTGGGATCCATACTCCATAACGGTTTTGTGAAGGTGTAGCTCAGCACACCGGTGAACGCCTCCAACACCCCAACATGAGCCTTAAGTTGTGCCTTCCACGTGAGCTGGGCCGCAACAGAACCGGCAGCAGCGTCATTGAAGCAGGACTGCGTGAAGTCTACGCAGACAGTGAGTGCACCAGGAGCTTCCAATCCGAGAGAGGCTTTGGCGAGCGACCATCCGCCGATGAACTTAATCGCTTTGGGAATCATCAAGCCGTAACTCAGCGTGAGGAAGGGAGTCGCAGTGGTCGTAATCGAGAGCCCGCGAGAGAAACCGTCTATGACGCTTTTGATGTCACTAAAATCGACGTCGAGATACGCATTGGCGGCGAACTGGAAGTCACCATGCGTCG
Source organism: uncultured Acidobacteriota bacterium (assembly GCA_937888665.1). GTDB lineage: Bacteria > Acidobacteriota > Vicinamibacteria > Vicinamibacterales > UBA8438 > UBA8438. The sequence goes on along the minus strand of CALBET010001092.1, from coordinate 690 downwards.
CCGAGGAGATCCCTTTTGTGTTGTAGGTGAACAGTGCGCCGGCGTAGAAATAGCCTCCAACATTAAGAAGCTTTTGCGGCACACCGTTGAATTTCAACGTCGCTGCGAGTTTCGCGCCCAAATCGAGCGCGACGGGCCCAATTGGAGTCACCCAGTAGCCCTCTGCTTCGAACTTCTTCTCTTTGAGTGTGATAGATCCGTCGCCCAAGTTTGCCGTGGCCCCGATGCCAACCCCGACTGCTCCGAGCAACCCGAAAGACCAGTTGGCCGTTGTGAACTTTGGAACAAAGCCGTCGGGGACATACGCATACCCGTAGGTCGCGAAAGGAATTCCTACGCCCGCTTTGAACGACGGGGTTGTGGATATCTTCATTCCGAAGTCTTGCGTGCCCGTATATTGTTCCAAGCCGCCGCTTACTCTGTACGTGTCGTACCGGACCCCGTTCTCTACGACTTCACCGAGATAGCCTTTGATCCGGGTGTCGGGTTGAATGCGCTGGTTGGTAATGCCTAGCGTCCCCCATGATTTGAGAGGTGGGTTGTTTCCCAACAGCCAGCCATCCTCGAATTTTTCTGGAACTATTCGACCACCGGACTCTCCTGACTCATCAAGGGCAGCATCGACCGCGGCGACGAGATCCGCGGCAGAAAAGCCTGTGAGGGTGTCAGCGTAATTATTAGCTTCTTTGA
>CALBET010001091.1 GCA_937888665.1 uncultured Acidobacteriota bacterium | reverse complement strand
CTGGGGTTCCGGCTGGAGGACGTCGAGATTCTGCTCCAGATGCAGTCTCACTGGGACCACACCGCCGCCCTCGCCGAGATCGAGCAGATCACCGGGGCCCAGATGTGGGCGACGGAGGCTGATGCCCCGGTGCTGGAGGACGGCGGGTTCAGCGATCCACACTTCGGCGGCCGGCAGTCGTTCGCACCGGTCTCGGTCGACAAGATCATCGCCGAGGGAGACCTGGTCGAACTGGGCGACATCCGCCTCACGGTCATGGAGACCCCGGGGCATACCGCGGGAAGTTCCAGCTACCTCATGCAGGTGCGAGAAGGCGGTCGCGACTACAACGTCGCCATCGCGAATATGGGCACCATCAACCCCGGCAAGCAGTTGGTGGTCGACCCCACCTACCCCGGCGTATCAGACGATTTTGCCGACACGTTCCGAAAGCAGAAGGCACTCGATGTCGACGTCTGGGTCTCGGCCCACGGGTCCCAGTACGGATTGCACGACAAATACCAGGCGGGGCAGGCGTACAGCCCAGAGACCTTTGTCGATCCGGCCGGGTTTCTCGCGGCGGTGGAGCGCCTCGAGCAGGCCTACCTCGACCAGCTCGCCGCTGAACGGCGTTGACCCCGTCCCGCATCTCGTCGAGTCAGTCGTCGGCCGCGAGCATGTTTCGTACGGCCTGGCGGTCAACTTTCCCCATGGACGTTTCCGGCAGGGCCGCGACGAGGCTAATGTCGGGGACGAAGATCCGAGGCAGCCGCTCGGCGACGAAGCTGCGCACGTCGGCGGCGCATGGGGGTTCGCCGTCGTGCAGGACGACGAACGCGACCGGGACCTCGCCCAGGTCGGCGTGCGGCCCGCCCACCACACAGCATGCCCGCACCGCGGGGTGCCGGGTCACCGCGTCTTCGATGACCTGGGGCGACAGATTCTCTCCTCCGCGGATGATCACGTCCTTGATCCGTCCGGTGATGGAGAGATAGCCGTCGTCGTCGAAACGCCCGAGATCCCCGGTGCGCACCCATCCGTCGTGAACCGAGCGTGCCGACCGTGCGCCGACATATCCACTCATCACGCAGGGGCCGCCGATGCAGACTTCGCCCTCGGCGCCGGCCGGTATTGGGTCGACGGTGCCCGCCGTGCACACCCGGACCTGCTGCCCGCGAAGCACGGTGCCGACACTGCCGATCCGGCGCGCGTCTGGCGGGTTCATCGTGGACGTACAGGTCGCTTCCGACAAGCCGTAGGACACGACGAGGGGCACGTCGAACGCCGCTTCGATCTGTCGGTGCAGGCTCGGCGTGATCGGTGCCGACCCGCACCGCAGGAATCGCAGAGAGCGCCGTGCCGCGCGGTGGCGGAGGTGCGGCAGTATCCGCGAATACATGGTCGGAACGCCGGTCATGTAGGTTGCGCCGTACTCGCCGATCTGGTCTTCGATGGCCTCCGGCTGGAACCGCTCCACGAGCGCGACTGAAGCCCCGACGAGGAACGGTGCGATGAGCTGATTGTTCACGCCGTTGGTGTGATGGAGCGGCATGACGTGCAGGAGACGGTCCGCCTGCGTGAGCGACGTACGCTCGATGACGCCGTCCGCGTGGCAGAGCAGATTCCCGTGGGTGAGCCGGACCGCCTTGGGTTGACCGGTGCTGCCGGAGGTGAACAACAGCAGGGCGGGCGAGGCGGTGGTGAGCGCCGGCGCGGGACCTCCCTGACCCGTCGACGGCGCCGGGGTCAGCCCGAGATGCGAGAGCCGCCGCACCACCGCCTCGCCATTGTCCAGATCGGCGGCCAACGCGTCCGCCTCGCCGTCCAGCACAATGCGGCGCATACCGACCGCGTCCATACGCGCGCGCACGGCGTCAGGGCCAAGCCCGGGCTCCATGAAACACGGGCAACCGCCCGCCTGCATGATGCCGAGGAAGAGCGCGACCGATTCGGCCGAACGCGAGGCAAAGATGCCCACCGGTTCGCCGAGCGCCAGCCCGCGGAGCGCACCAGCGTAGGTGT
>CALBET010001090.1 GCA_937888665.1 uncultured Acidobacteriota bacterium | reverse complement strand
ACCAGCTTCCCCAAGCAGCAGGCGAGGCCGTTGCAGATCTCACGGAGCGAGTCGGCATGGGCCAGCTGACAAAACAGCATGGCGGTGAACTGCGCCCAGCAGGTGAACCCGTTGGCGTGGCGCTCGCCGTGATGCGTGTTCACCAGTGTGGCAAATTCGTTGCGCGGGACTTCGTGCAGCAGTTGACTGAACAGACTGGCGCTCTGTGCCATGCGATTGGCCTCCCTAGTGCGTGGTCTGAACCAAGGCTTGTGCAACCTAATTCTCCCACGCGCACGGAGGGCTTCATCAATCTAACTTTCTGGAAGGCTGGTTAGGACAACAGTGGTCTGCACCCGATGTTGATATGCCCGGCTCGGTGTGTCTGGACATTCACGCCGGGCGGCGATCTACAACAATAATCTGATCCACCGCGGCTACGGCGATTTCACATCCCGGCGCCGTTCAGTGTGCCTCGGCTATCACGGCACGCATCGGCCGCCGACGTGGCATTTCTACAGCTTCGATGACCCAAACTGCAGCGACGAGAATTTAGCCACACTCCCCGCAAACGCCCACCGCTGGATGCTGGAACGCCGAGCCCGGCGCGAGCAGTTTCCGGATGTGGTCGCGTCGTACAAGACGGGGTTCGCGTCGGCGAGTTTGTGCGAACGGGATGAACAGGAACGGCTGCGTGGACCCACATAGCGTCTATCGTCAATAAATAGCGTCAAGTGTCGGGTGGCTGACCATATTGACTTGAGCCAGGCCGAAGCGGGGTCGATTCTCGGCTTCGTGCCGGTCGAGGACCCTGATGACCTCCTCCTCTGACGCCCTTGGCGGCTGCTGGCCCGACGCGCGGCAGAACGTTCTCCTCCGGGCCCTGCTAGCCCCTGAGCCTGAAGCCCGCGCCGCGCTTCAGGACTGGATCCACGACGCTGACCTCGCGCGGCTGGACCCAGGCTCGTGGCGACTTCTGCCCGTGCTCTACCGTCGGGCCGCGAGCCTGGGTATCGTGCACCCGACGATGCGCGCCCTCAAAGCCGCCCATCGACATCACTGGGTATCCAGCGCGAAGCTCTTTCAGACGTGCGGCACCGTAATCGACGCGCTGTCCGCCGCTGGCGTCGACACGCTGGTTCTCAAGGGCACCGCGCTGGCCGTCCTCTACTACGATGACGTCGGCAGCCGGCCGATGAGCGATATCGACATCATGATTCCACTCAGTCAGGCTCACCAAGCCACGCGCGTGATGGAGGCTCGCGGCTGGCGTCCTGAGTTTCCCCCCGACACAGTTATCGGCGACGCCTACCATGGCGTCGCCATGATGGACAGTCAACACAATGAGGTCGATCTGCACTGGCACCTGCTACACGAGTGTTGCCAGGACCACGCTGACGACGCCTTCTGGACTCGCAGCCGACCCCTCACGCTGCGCGGTGTTCCGACCCGCGCGTTGGGCCCCACCGACCAGTTACTCCACATCCTGGTCCACGGCGTCCGTTGGAACGAGATACCACCAATACGTTGGATCGTCGACGCCGCGACCGTAATCAGCGTAGAGCGCGACAACATCGCCTGGGACGCCCTCGTCGATGAGGTCGTCCAGCGACAACTCAACTACACGACGCTCCGCGCTCTCCGCCATCTGGTGGATGAGCACGCGGTGGCCGTGCCCGGCTCAGCCATGGCCCGTCTGGAGGCCGCCCCCGTCTTACGGCTCCAGCGTCGCGAGTTCGCTCTGAAGACTCAACCCTACGCCGGATCATTCGTGGCGCCGCTAGAGATGCTGTGGCACCGACATCGGCGCATGGTCGGCGGGGACCTGGGCCCAGCGCTGCTCGGGTTCCCGGGCTTCGTACAGCGCCGCCTGCGGTGCGCGCGACCCAACGATGTCCCGGCGAGACTCGCCGCGATCGCGGTCGACCACGCCCGAGAGGTCCTGGCGCAACGCAAGTTGGGCTGAACCGGTCAGCGGGAACGCAACTTGACGAGGATCCGCCGTGTGAGATGCCGCGGAAAGGCGAGGTCTGGGGCGCCCCAAGTCGTCGACCGTAATGTTCTCAATTCTCGCCTTGGGTCCCTGCACTTCCGCCAGGAACGCGGCGAGGGACTTGTAGCTGGTTTTCGTCGGCCCCTTCGCGTACGCGTGCGTCCTTTCGTCCGTGTCGTAGGCGAAGTCGCCGGCCCCGATGTGCCACGTTTCATGTCCCATGTTGGTGGCCTGCATCGCCAGACGGGTCGTGGTGTAGCTCGCTTCTTCCGTCCTCACGTCGTTCACCATGAAGCCGATTCTCATTGCTGGTTCTCCCGTATTCAGGATGAAGGCGATTTGTTGGCTGAAATCGTGTTCGTCGACCGATCAGCAGATTTCCTCTAGAGACCATGAGTCCGTGACTGTCGCTTCGGACCTTCGCATGCAAGTGAGGAAAGGCCCTTTCGGACGCGTCGCTCGTCGGAGGCGAGGAGATACGAGGCGCCATGCTCAAACTTTCGCACCCAGCGCGTTCAGTTCCGCACGTACCCCCACGGTTCAGCCAGAGGAGCCACCGGGTTCAGCCCTGTGGTCGTTCCACAACTGGCTCATATTACTTTTGGGTGACGGAGTTTGCTGGGGCTCAGGAAGTGGGTCGCCTGACTTCGTCACACCGCACCGCGAACCGGCGGCGATGGTAGCGCGTGCACTC
>CALBET010001089.1 GCA_937888665.1 uncultured Acidobacteriota bacterium | reverse complement strand
GAAACGACAGGTCTTTCGAGGCCAGCCCCGGGGACACCCAGGCCAGCGCGCCAGGTTTCAGCGCGTAGACATAGACCAGGTTGTTCATCGGCACCGTGACGGTCAGCACGAAGATCACCGCCAGACCCAGGCCGATGGCGGTCGACACCCGTTTCGACACGGCCAGAAACGAGCACATGCCCAGAAAAAAGGCGAGCGCTATGTTCTCGACGAAAATCGCCTTCACGGCCAGGTTCAGGTAGTACTCCATATGAGTCTAATCCTGCTCCACCTGTTCCGGCTTCCAGGTGCGTATGGCCCAGATGAAGAAGCCGATGATGAAGAAGGCGCCCGGCGACAGCACCATCAACCCGTTGGGTGTGTACCAGCCGCCTTCGCTGACCAGCGGTAACAGCTGCACGCTGAACAGCGATCCAGACCCGAACAGCTCGCGAATGACCGCAGTGCCAGCCAGAATGACACCGTAGCCGAGCCCGTTGCCGAGGCCGTCAATCATGCTCATGCCGGGGGGATTCTGCATGGCGTACGCCTCGGCCCGGCCCATGATGATGCAGTTGGTGATGATGAGCCCGACAAAGACCGACAGCTGCTTCGAGATCTCGAACAGATACGCCTTCAGCACCTGGTCGACCACGATGACCAGCGAGGCAATGATGACCAACTGCACGATGATGCGGATGCTGGTCGGAATTTGATTCCGCAACATACTGATGAACAGGTTCGAGAACAGCAGCACGAAGATCACGGCCGCGCTCATGACCAGCGCAGTGTCCATCTTGGTCGTTACCGCCAGCGCCGAGCAGATGCCCAGCACCTGCAGCGCGATCGGATTGTTGTTGAACAGCGGATCGATCAGTGCCTCGCGTGATGTCGACATCAGGCCGCTCCCCCTTCAGCGCGCAGCCGGGTGAGATACGGACCGAATCCATCCGGCCCCAGCCAGAACCGCAACAGATTGGTCACGCCGCGGCTCGTGATGGTGGCGCCCGAGAGGCCATCCACCGCGTGCGGCGCGTCATCCACCGAGCCCGCCGGTCCCTTGACCACTGCGATGACCGGGGTCAGGTCGTCATCGAATGCGAGCCGTCCGGTCCAGAGCGCCTTCCAGCGCGGGTTGTCGACCTCACCCCCCAAGCCCGGCGTTTCCTTGTGCTCGTAGAAGGTCAATCCGCGTATGGTCCGCAGGTCGCCCTCGAGCGCCACGAATCCATACAGCGTCCCCCAGAGCCCGAGTCCCTCGACCGGCAGCACTACCATGTCAAGGCCGTCAGCCGCATCGCGGATCTCGTAGACCAGCGCATAGTGCGGCAGCCGCATGATCCGGGCGGTATTGTCTGGAGCCGGCCGGCTCTGCGCCACATCGATCGACGCCGCCCGCTGGTCGAACGTGGCAGGGTCGATGCCGTCCGCCGCGTCACCCGACTCCACCTCAATGATGACCTGCGTCATCGGCTCGAAGCGCCTCGCCACCTCTTCGGCGCCGAGTGACTCGTCGGCGGCGGCGATCCCGGCCGCCACCAGCACGTTCTTCTGCTTGTCGAGCGTCGCGTTCCGGTCCTGCCGGTCGGCCAGCGAGACGGCCGACGTCGACACCACGATGGCGCACACGAAACAGACCGCCGCCGCGAAGCCCAGGTTGTAGCGGACACTACCCTGCATAGCGGGCCCTCCGTCGTCGCACGTTGGCTTGCACGACGAGGTAGTCGATCAACGGGGCGAACAGGTTCATGAACAAAATGGCCAGCATCATCCCTTCGGGATAGGCTGGATTCACCACGCGGATGAGCACCACCAGGGCCCCGATCAGGCCCCCGTAGAAATAATGCCCGGTCGGCGTCGACGGCCCCGATACCGGGTCTGTCGCCATGTAGACGGTGCCGAACGCCCAGCCACCCAGCAGGAAGTGCCAGAGCGGCGTCACCTCGAAATACGGGTTGGTGACCGACCCGACCGTGTTCAGCAGTAGCGCCGTCCCCAGTGTGCCGACCAGGACACTGGCCATGATGCGCCACGAGCCGATGCCAGTCGCGACCAGCACGAACGCACCGGCCAAACAGGCCAGCGCCGAGGTCTCACCCATCGACCCTGGCATGAGTCCGATGAACGCCTGCCACGGATCGAGACCGCCGGTCACACCGGCGAGCCCACTCTCCGAGGCTACCGCCAGAATGGTCGCGCCGCTGACTCCGTCTGGCGAGGTGCCGGCCGCGATCCAGATGGCATCGCCGGACATCTGGGCCGGATACGCGAAGAACAGGAACGCGCGTGCGGTCAGCGCCGGGTTCAGCACGTTCATGCCTGTGCCGCCGAAGATCTCCTTGCCGATGACGACCCCGAACGTGACCCCGAGCGCCACTTGCCATAAGGGGATGGTGGCTGGAAGCGTCAGCGGTAACAGCATGCCAGTGACGAGGAACCCCTCATTGACCTCGTGTCCGCGCACGCTAGCGAACAGCACTTCCCAGAACCCGCCGACCGCAAAGGTCACCGCGAGGACTGGCACGAAGTAGAGCGCCCCGTGCACCAGACACGCCCACAGGTTCTCTGGCGCGAACGGCAGGCCCATCGACCGCATGGCGTCCGTCTGCCAGACGTCGAGCGGCGCGGCGCCGCCGGCAATCGCCAGATGCACCTGATAACCGGTGTTGTACAGCGCCATGTAGATGCACCCGGACAGCGCGACAACCACGACCATCATCAGCCGCTTCATGTCGAGCGCATCGCGCACGTGCGGCGCCGCCCGGGTGACCTCCCCGGGCGTGTACAGAATGGTGTCCTGCGCCTCCCAGAGCGGGTAGAGCCGCTCCAGACGCCCGCCCTTTTCGAACAGGTGGGCCTGGCTGTCGAGCAAGGTTCGAAGAAACCTCATATCAGCCCTCGGCCTCGAGGGTCGTCAGCACCCCGCGCAGCGACGCGCCGTAGTCGATCTTGCTTGGACAGACGAACGTGCAGAGCGCGAGGTCTTCTTCGTCCAGCTCCAGGCACCCCAGCTCTTCGGCGCGCTCGACGTCCTGCATGACCAATGCCCGTAACAGCGGCGTCGGCAACAGGTCCATCGGCAGTACCTTCTCGTACAGCCCGATTGGCACGATGGCCCGGAGCGAGCCGTGCGTTGTGGTGGAGAACCCGAAACGATGGCCAGGTCTGAGTGTGGACAGGAACGCCCGCGACGCCGAGAATTTCCCGAATCCTCCCGCGAGCCAGCCGAGGAATTCACGGTCTCGCCCTTCACGAATCACGCACACCTGCCGGTGATAGCGGCCGAGAAAACCGTGCACGTCGCCTGACGCTTCTCGCCCTGAGAGCAGCGAACCGGACACCACACGGGCGGCGGCGTCGACCGCGTCATCCGCCAACAGGTCGGCCGTCGCCGCGCCGAGCCGTGTGCGCACCAAGCGGGGCCGAGGTTGCGCCGGTCCCGCCAGCGCCACGACCCGGACTACGAGCAGATCGCCAGACTCGAACAACTGTCCCATGGCGACCACATCCTGGTAGCCGACGTGCCACACCAACTTCCCGCGATCGACCGGATCCAGCAGGTGAACGTGCAGCCCCGCGGTGCCCGCCGGATGCACTCCCGCAAACTCCTCGTGCCGGATCCGCTCGCCATCGGCGACCGGCACCCCGCTGCGTGGCGCCGTGCAGACGTAGACGATGCCGTCGGTGAGCCGCGTAAGCGCCGTCACCCCACGCTCGAATGCACCATGCGCCCCCTGCAGCACCACATCGACGTCCGGGGCGAGCGGTTCGGTGTCGATGGCGGTCACGAAGATGGAATGGGGCCGGGTGTCCGGGTCAGCTACGCGGCTGAACGGGCGCGACCGAAGAGCCACCCACAGCCCCGACTCGACCAGGAGGCCGCGCACGTCGTCGCCGCCGAGTGCGCCTGGGTGCCGCCCGCTGAACGCCGTGAAGCTGACGTTGTCTCCGCGCCCCTCGAGCTCGTCGCGGCTGAGGGAGATGACCAGCGACTGGAACACACGCCGGTCGCCGCGGTTGATAGCCGACACACGCCCCGACCCGGGCGCGGTGAACCGTACCCCCGGGCGCTTCTTGTCCTCGAACAACAGTTGGCCCCGCCGGACGTCGTCGCCAACCGCGACATGCATGGTCGGTCGCAGCCCGACGTAGTCGTCCCCTAACAGCGCCACGCGGCGCGCCAGCCGGGCCGTCTCAATCGACTGCTCGGGCTCACCCGCGGTCGGGAGCCGAAGCCCCTTGCGAATGGTGTGGAGGCCCATCTGGTTGCTACGAGTGACCTGTCGTTTCACGAGCTTGTGAAAAAATTCTCAAGCCCAGTCAAAAAAATAGCCGCCAGCGTTTCGACGGCTCACACTGGCATCAACCCACCAGCGTTGCAGCCATCGTACAGGAGGCGCTAGCTGCAAGTCAATTTGAACCGTCACGGCAAGTTTCGATCCCCGTAACTCCTGCTTCAACAATCGCTTACACTTGACTTCGAGATCGCTGACACGATAGGCTCCAGACATGTTTCTGCGACACCCTGGGCCATGACGACGGCGTTGCGAATCACCCTGAACGGCGACCCGCACGACCTCGCCGAGCCGCTGACCATCGCAAAATTGCTGGCCACGCTCGACATCGATCCCCGAGGAGTGGCCGTTGAACACAATCTGATCATCGTGAAGCGCGGCGGCTTCGACTCGACCTTGGTACAATCGGGCGACCAGGTCGAAATCGTGAACTTCGTCGGCGGTGGCTAGAGACGCCCTGAGCTATGAATAGCGACCCGCTCGTCATCGCCGGCCGGACCTTCTCGTCACGACTTATCGTCGGCACCGGCAAGTACGCGACACATGAGGTCATGCAACAGGCACATGCCGCCTCGGGGGCCGATATGGTCACGGTGGCCGTGCGCCGGGTCAACGTGACCGACCGCAGCAAGGAGTCGTTGCTCGACTACATCGACACGACGCAGTACACCCTGCTGCCAAACACCGCGGGCTGTTATACGGCTGCCGACGCCATTCGCACCGCGCGGCTCGGTCGCGAGGCCGGTCTGTCGGAGTGGGTCAAGCTGGAGGTCATCGGCGACGAACGGACGCTATTTCCAGACAATGGCGCCCTGCTCGAAGCCACCCGGGTGCTGGTCAAAGAAGGGTTCATCGTCTTGCCCTACACCAGCGACGACCCGGTCATCTGCCGCCAGCTGGAAGATGCGGGCGCCGCCGCGGTCATGCCACTCGGGGCGCCAATCGGGTCTGGGCTCGGCATTCAGAACCGAAACAACATTCAGATCATCAAGGAATTCGCCGGGGTCCCGGTCATCGTGGATGCTGGCGTCGGCACGGCCTCCGACGCCGCAATTGCCATGGAGCTTGGCGTCGACGGCGTGCTCATGAACACCGCCATCGCCGCCGCACAAAACCCGGTAGCGATGGCCGAAGCGATGAAACTGGGCGTCGCGGCCGGCCGGCAAGCCTACCTGGCCGGCCGGATGCCGCGGAAGCGGTATGCTACCGCCAGCAGCCCGCTGGACGGACTGGTCACCGGTTCCTGAGCCTGGCTGGCCGCCCGGCGTCACCGATGGTCGACACCGATCGCACCCTGAGTGCCACCGACCTCAGCCGGCTCACGCGCGAGCGTGACGCCGCTGATCGGCAATACAACGAGGCCCTGACCGCCCTCGACCGCGCCATTCAGGCGCTGCCCGAGGTGCCCCACTCGCCTGGCTCACTCGACACCACGCAACTCGACGCCGCGCGCCGGGTGCTCGCGGAGCCTACCCGTCCGCCGGTCGCCGGGGGTGGCATACGGGGCTGGATACGCCGCATCTCGTGGTCCGCCGTGGCCCCGTCGCTGACACGGCACGACGACATCCTTCGGATATTCGCCGACCACGTCGCCGGCGCCGCGGAGGCCCATCACCAGGTCGCCCAGTCGCTCGACACCACGTTGACACTGCTGCGCGACGAGTTGGAGGCGCTGCGCACATTCCAGTCAGCCCTGGTGGTCTGGGCTCAGCAGGTGACCCCGTATGTCGATACCAAGGACCGCGAAACGACAGGTCTCATCCGACGGGTGAACGAAAACCCCGTTCGCGTGCTCGAACGAACCATTGGCCTGATTCAGCAGCGACAGGTGGCCATGAAGCGGGAGCTGGAACGACTCGGCGGCGGAACATCTGCCGACTCAGCCAGCCCTTCACCCGCTGCCGCAGCCACTTCCCCGAACGGTACGCCGACCGGTTTGACCGCCGACACGCCTCGCGGCCTGCAACCGCAACCCGCCTCCGGCGCCGGTTCACTCGACGCCTACAAGTACGTTGGCTTCGAACAGGCGTTCCGAGGCAGCGAGGCTGACATCGCCACCCGGCTCGAAGGCTATTGCAGCCGTTTCGTCGGCGCCACCGACGTGCTGGACATTGGTTGTGGACGGGGTGAGTTTCTTCGCATGCTCCGCGACCGCGGCGTGACCGGCCGGGGTCTGGACGCAAACCGGGAGATGGTCGCGGTCTGCCGCGACCGGGGTCTCGACGTGGCGGAGGGAGACGCGGTCGGCTATCTTCACTCGCTGCCGGATGCCTCACTTGGCGGCATCATCGCCACGCAGGTCGTCGAGCACTTCACGTCAGACTATCTCCTCCGATTTCTGGAAGCGGCGTATCACACGCTGCGTCCCGGCTCGACAATCATCCTCGAAACCCTGAACGTCGACTCCTGGTCCGCGTTCTTCGGGCCCTATTTGCGGGACATCACCCACGAACGCCCGATTCCACCAGACACCCTTCGCTTCCTGCTTGAGGCCAGCGGCTTTCAACGCCTCGAGCTGCAGTTCAGCTCACCCGCCGACGAGGACGCCAAACTGGAACCGGTGGAACTGCCCGCCGTGTCTTCCGACGACCTCGGCACCCTGGTTCACGCGTTCAACCAGAACGTCGACAAGATCAACACCCTGCTGTTCACGTTCCTGGACTACGCGGTCATTGGGCAGAAGCTGTAGCGTGAGGAGTTGCCCACAGCGTTCGTCGACAGGCGCGGGCCCGTGAACGCTCAGGGTGACACGGCGGCGGCGGCATGCACCCGCCACGCCGCACACCGGTGGCTCGAGGAAGCGGAGACCAGCAGGTGCGCGAACACGGTGGGCCTGAAGGGCCCGGCTACGAGGGCAACGACGGACGGGGAGCGCTAAACAGGAGGGTGCGGAGGCCAAGGAGAACAAGGCGGGGTTGAGCGAGGCAGAGGCGGAGCATGACGCGGGCGGGCTCGTCTCGGGTGAGCGTGCTGAGCACGCCTTTGGCGCTGGGATTCAGGACGTCGAGCAGGAGACCGTAGTCGTCTTCGCTGAAGCGTTCGAGCGACCGCCGCAGCAGGCGGTGCCAGTCGAGTTCGCGCTTCAGGCGGCCCAGTGCGTCGCTGGTGCGGCCGTGCAGGATGGTATCGGCCACGCCGAGAGCGCCGCGGAAGCCGGTGACAATCCCACCGATCGTCGTGACCTTGACGTGGGCGGCGGCGTCACCCACCAAGTAGATGTCGGCTCCGCCCATGCGCCGCTGCGGCGGTACCCACTGGGTGTAGCAGGGAATGCGCGCGGCCTGAAACTCCAGCGGTTCCAGGTGCTGTTGTTCGAGGAACCGTTCCAGACAACGTCGGGTTTCAGGGCCGTCTTCGCCGATAAGCCCAAGGGCGCCTCTTTCCGGGGATTCAGGAATAAGCCAGTAAAAAAACCGCGTATCGTCCGGTTGAAACCAGACGCGGGTCGTGTCGGGCGGCAGGTCTGGTGGCAGCGTGACGATGGCCTGGATGAGCGGAACGGTGGTCAACGGCGGCCATCCGGCGGCACGCGCCACCCGGCTGAAGGTGCCGTCAGCGCCAACCACGGTGGTGGCCCTCAGTTCTTCGGTCGATCCGTTGCGCCCGACCTCGAGTGTGACACCGTCGGCGGTGGCGGTGAGGCTGCGCACGCGGCTGCCCATGCGGAGGTCGACACCCGCGGCCTTCGCCAGTTCGGCGAGCCCTGGCACCAGCACCGCGCGTTCGATGATGAGGTCCGGCTCCGATAGCGCGACTGTCGCTTTGCGCCCGTCCGTCATCAGCTCAAACCGGTTAATCGTGTTGACCACCGAGCGGTCACCCACGTCGCCCAGGAGGTCGCGCATGCGGCGGGTAACAATCAGCGTCCGCGGCTCCGGCGACCAGCCGTCGGCGCCTTCGAGCAGCGTAACCGGTCGACCGGCACGGGCCAGTCGCTCGGCCGCGAACAGTCCGGTGGCGGAGCCGCCGACGATGGTGATCGACGCGGGGTCGCTAGCCTGCGTCATGCATTCCCGGACGCGGCCGGCTGCCGCTCATAGGGCGCCCGCTCAAGCCACACGATCGCACACACGCCGGCCAGACCGACAACGGCGATGACCGGCAGCCCCGCGGGAGAACCGACCAGGGCGACCACCCAGGCCAATAGCCCGCCGACGATTCCCGCCGCGTACATCAGATGGACGGCCTGCTTGTGGCTGAGTCCGAGCGCCACCAGGCGATGGGCCGTGTGATCCTTCCCAGGAGACGAGAACGGCACCAGTCCCCGCCGAGCGCGGGAGATGGTGACGAGCGTGGTATCGAAAATCGGCACCGCGAGGATGAGCACGGGGATCATCCAGCTGACAGTCGGCGCCAGTGCGGGAAAACGGAGCTTGATCCCGAGGGTGCCCGCCACTAGACCCAGAAGCATCGCGCCGCCGTCGCCGAGAAAGATGCGCGCCGGTTTCGCGTTCCAGCGAAGAAAGCCCAGCGACGCGCCCAGAATGGCGGCCGCCAGGGTGCCGACCAGCAGCTGGCCGCCGACAGTAGCAAACGAACACGCGAACGCGGCCACAATAGCGGCGACACCGGCACACAACCCATCCATGTGGTCGAGGATACTGAATGCCGCGATGATCCCGACGAACCAGACGAACGACAGTGCGTAGTCGAGCCAGACGCCAGGGAACCCACGTCCAAGCTCGATGGTCATCGACTGGAAGATCTCACTGTGCATCTCGGTGGCAATCAGGATGATGGCGGCCAACGGCATGGCCACCATCAACTTGATCTGATGATGCAGCATGCCGCGATCGTCCAGTGTCCCTACCAGCAGCGCCAGCGTAGAGGCCACAAAGATGCCTAGCATTTGCGACCACTCTTCGTCAGTGACGAAGACGGCGATGGCGAACACCGTGGCAATATAGACAGCCAACCCGCCCAGCAACGGCATCGGCGTGCCGTGCACTTTGCGTGGACCGGGCTGGTCGATGAGGCCGATCTTGAAGGCGAGGTCGCGGGCAGCCGGGGTAAGGGTGGACGAGGCGAGCAACGCGGCCGAGAAGGCCAGCACATCTGACAACAAGACCTCTTTCATGATCCGTTCCGGCACTCCGTCGGACCGGTCGGGTCGGGACGTGGCGTCATCATGCCGTCCCCGTCATCACGCCCTTCGCGGCGAGTAACTCCAGATACAGCGTCTGCATGTCGGCCACAAGCCGGCTGGCCATGAAGCGTTGCTCGACGTCGGCGCGAGCCGCCGCTCGCAGCGTCCGCGACCCTTCCGGATCCACCAGCACGCGACCGATCGCCGACGCGAGCGCCGCCGGGTCGTCAGGAGGCACCAAGGTGCCGGTGCGACCGTCGTCGATGAGGTCCGGCAGACCGCCCACGCGGGTGGCTACCACAGGGCACCCGGCCGCCATGGCCTCGATAGCCGACACCGGCGTACCTTCATTGCGGGACGACACCACCAGCACGTCCAAGTCGGCATAGATGGTGGCGAGATCCTGCCGCCACCCGGTGAAGAAAACACGGCCGTCCAGGTCCGACTGCCGGGCTCGCGCGTCGAGCTCGTCCCGCAGCGCGCCGTCACCCACGACAACGAACCGGGCGGCAGGCTGCTCGGCG
>CALBET010001088.1 GCA_937888665.1 uncultured Acidobacteriota bacterium | reverse complement strand
TCTTCTCGCCTTGTTCGGCGCGCGCATCGCCCGTCTCGGTGCGACGTGCGACTTTTACCACGGGCTGCTAGACTCTGCGATTGTTTGTCGTTCGAGGTGGACGAGCGGCCGTACGGCGCGGTGGCGGCGCACGGCCGGCACGCGTTTGCAACTAGGGGTGACATGACTCACGCACGTCTCCGCGCGCTCGCGGCCGCCACAGTGGCCGGCTCCCTTTTCCTGATGACCGGCGAGAAGACCGTGCTCTCGTCCGAGCCGATCGGCACAATCGACGGCGTCGAGGTCGACGGTCGCGGCGGCTACATCCTGACCAACGTGCTCGAAGGCCAGGTCGTCCACGTGGCGCCATCGGGCGAGGTGCGGGTCCTCATGAACTTCGGCGACGACGTGTCTGGCCTCCTGGAGTAGCCGATTCTTCGACCCTAGCGAAAGATCTCGAGGACGTGGAAACCATGCTCACGCGCCGCCTGATTGACCCGGGTACTGCGACCGACCTGTTCGGAAGAATAGAGTCGGAGCTGTATCGTTACCCCGCGATTGATCCCGTGACGTTTCGAAGCGCGGTGGCGCGCGTGTTCGCGCGCGAGTGAACAGGCGCTGACGTGCGGATCGGGAACTCACATCTGGAGGGACTCGTGATGCCTCGGGTCAGATTCGCAGCACTCGCCATCGCCTCGGCGGCTGTGCTGGCAACCGCCGTCCCGGCCACGGCTCAGTATGGCGCCACCAACGGCGAGTGGCGCAGCTATGGTGCTGACAACGGCAGCACCAAGTATTCGCCGTTGGACCAGATTGACGCCGACAACTTCTCGCGCCTCGAGATCGCCTGGCGAGTCCCGACTCCGGACGCCCGGCTCGACTTCAAGGCGATCACCCAGGAGCTGGAGCGTCGCGGACGACTGGGAGAGGCGCCAGCCGGGGGAGGGGTCGATTACGGTCTGTCGCTCCGAGTCTTCAAGGCGACGCCGCTCATGGTCGACGGTCTGGTGTATGTGTCGACACCGCTCAGTCTGGGTGCCGCCTACGACGCCGGGACGGGTGAGACGCGCTGGGTGCACGACCCGAAGAGCTATCTCGACGGCCCGCCTGCGAGCCGGGCCAACATGCGCGGCGCGGCCTACTGGACCGACGGTGAGGTCGAGCGAGTCTACTGGGGCACCACCGACGGCTATCTGCTGAGCGTCGACGCGCGCACGGGCGAGGCGGCGACCGAGTTTGGCGAGCGCGGGCGAGTCGACCTGTTCACGGGCGTGCCGCGAGCCGAGCGGGGCACCTACGACCACCGCGGCCGTAACTGGATCTCCGTCACCTCACCGCCGATCGTGTCGCACGGTGTGGTGGTCACCCCGGTGACCATCTCCGACTATGCGGTCGCGAAGGAGGCCCCACCGGGGTGGGTCAAGGGGATCGATGCCCGCACCGGCGAGCTCAGATGGGTCTTCCGCACCGTGCCGCGGGGCGACGACTTCGGGGCCGAGACCTGGGGCAACGAGTCGTGGCGCTACTCGGGGAACACGAACGTGTGGGCCGCGATGAGCGCCGACGACGAGCTGGGCTACGTGTACCTGCCGACCAGCACGCCGACCAATGATTACTACGGCGGTCACCGGCCCGGTGACAATCTCTTCGCTGAGAGTATCGTCGCGCTCGACATCGAGACCGGTGAGCGCAAGTGGCACTTCCAGGCCGTGCACCACGGCGTCTGGGACTACGATTTTCCGGCCGCGCCGTCGCTGGTCGACGTGACTGTCGACGGGCGCAGCGTCAAGGCGCTCGCGCAGGTGAGCAAGCAAGGATTCACCTACGTCTTTGATCGGGAGACCGGCGAGCCGGTCTGGCCGATCGAAGAGCGTCCGGTGGAAACCGACACCAACCTGGAGGGCGAGGTGCTGTCGGCAACCCAGCCGTTTCCGACCAAGCCGCCGCCGTTCGAGTACCAGGGCATCTCGATCGACGACCTGGTCGATTTCACCCCGGAGATCCGGGCGATGGCGGTCGAGGCGGTCAAGGACTTCCGACTCGGGCCGCTCTTCACGCCCCCGATGAACACGATCGAGGGCGGCATCCAGGGCACCATTCAGCGTCCGGCGATCGACGGCGGCGCCAATCTCCAGGGGTCGGGGGTCGACCCCGAGACGGGCCTCCTCTATGTCCCCTCGAACAACTCGTTCTCGGTCTTGAAGTACTACACGCCAGACCCGGCCGCCGGTGGCAACCTCCGCTACAGCCAGAGTGCGTTCGGGAGCGGCCGCCAGCCGTCCCTGCCGCAGGGTCTGCCGCTCTTCAAGCCGCCGTATTCACGCATGACGGCGATCGATTTGAACGCAGGCGACACGGCGTGGATGCAGCCCAACGGCGACGGCGACCGCTTTCGCAAGCACCCGCGGCTACGCGACCTGAACCTGCCGCCGCTCGGCGGTGACGGACGCGGCGGCCCGGTGATCACGAAGACGCTGCTGATCAGCGCGTTGACGGCCGGCGGTAGCGACGGCGGTCCTCGTTTGATCGCGCGTGACAAGGCTACCGGCGAGGTCGTCGGCTCGGTCGACTTGCCGGCCGGCGCGCTCGGGACCCCGATGACATACCAGCACGATGGAACGCAGTACGTAGCCCTGACCATCGGTGGTGAGACCCCGGAGCTTATCGCCCTGGCCCTGCCCGAAGGACGCTGAGGACCCTGACCATGCCGAACCTGTTCGATCCACTGGCCATCGGGCCGGTGACCCTGGACAACCGCATCATGTCGAACTGTTCGAGGCGGTGCGCGCGGTGTGGCCCACCGACAAGGCGTTGGGCGTGCGGGTCAGCGCCACCGACTACATTCCCCACGGGCTGCCGATCGAGGACGTGTGCGACTTTGTCGCGGCGGTCCGTGACCTGGGGTGCGATTTCGTCGACGTCTCCGGCGGTGGTGTGGCGGCGGCCCAGCAGATCGCGCTCACGCCGGGCTATCAGGTCGACTACGCGACCGCGATAAAGAAGACGGTTGGCTTGCCGACGTTCGCCGTCGGCCTCATCACCAATCCGACGCAGGCCAACGAGATCATCACCAGTGGCCGCGCCGACGGGATCGCCCTGGCTCGGGCCTTTCTGCGCAACCCGCGCTGGGTGTGGGATGCCGCCGAGGAGCTCGGAGCCGAGGTGTTCTGCCCGCCGCGCTGCGCTCCGGCCCCTGGCCCTGTTGCAGGCCTGGGAGTCTGCGAGCCGCCGAGCCTCACGAGCCGGTTTGATCGTCACAGCGCGCTCCGACCCACCGACAAGCGCTTTCTGAGGAAGTTCATGCGTCGCTCCGGTGGCAGGGCGAGCCGTCTGCGGATCTGATCACGCAGTGCCCGCTCGCTTTCGCGAGCGAGGGCGTCTAGCTTTTGCCGACGACTTGGTGGCTTCTTCATGGGTGGCCTCCAGTATATCGAGCACGGCGAGGTCGCGAGGTCGGCGCGCTGCCCGTTTACTCCGGATGACATCAGAGAGTGATGCGACGAGCAGCGAGACACCGCCGATTTCGATGCTGGTGGCGCGGTCCCTCAGGCCCTCAAACGAACGGATGCCGTGAATAGTGCCCATGAAGTCCACTTGCAAGCCGTCGTCATCGCGCACGACCCGGTACAAGTCGGATGCCGGGTAGTATGGATGCAGAATGACGGCGCGGAGCCCCCGCGCCAGCGCCTTCAGCTTCGCGAGATTCCTCGGTGTCTTGCGAAAGAGAAAGTCGAAATCGACGGTGGTGACCGGCGCTCCGCGCAACGCGGCCGCGGCGTTCCCGATCAGGACCGCCTCAAGCCTGACGTCCCGCAGGCGGCCGCACACCTCGGCCAACAGTGGAGCAGCATCCATCGACGCAGTATACCGGCGACGCCCTGGAGTCGGAGGACGTCCCGCCGGCCCAGCTTGACGTGGAGACGGTCCGCCGCGATGTGGCGCAGGTCTTCAGGCCGGCGATCGCACGGCTCAAGCCGTGCGCCACCATGGGAGGCAGCCGCGATGTGGCGCAGGCCTTCAGGCCTGCGATCGCACGGCTCAAGCCG
>CALBET010001087.1 GCA_937888665.1 uncultured Acidobacteriota bacterium | reverse complement strand
AAGTCGGCGTCGACAACAGAGCCGAACTCGGCGCGCTGATCAACGAATTCACGCAGTAGAACAGACACCACGACGCTGCGCGGTTCCTAACTGGCAGGTGTTTCGGGCCGGGCGGCGTTGTGGTGTGCCTACACCGGTGGGCGGGGTGGATCGCAAGTCAGCGGGGCGGAATCGTCGAGACACGACGCCCCGCCGGAGGGCGTTGGGCCGTGGGCGGCGTCTAGGCCGCCGTTCATGTGAGTAGTCACCGAACCCTCACCAGTTGAAGTCACGTAGTCCGCTACCTGATCTGCTCTGGCCTGATCAACGAACAATTAGGTCACACGACGAACACATCTCCACCACGGGGCGAGATGCACACTAAGCCCAAGAGATCGGAACCTTAATGAAAAAGATGGCCATCACAGTCGCAGCGTCATTCATGTGCGCGGCAGTCCTCGGCACCGGGACCGCGCATGCCGCCGGCGAGCGCGCGGGAGTGCTGCCAATCACCCTCCCCGAAGGATCGACCGTCAGCAGCAAGAAGACGGAGGGTTGGGAGGACTGGCAGACGCCGACCTCGCTGGCACACAACATTCGGATACTGCTTCCGCAGTTACCGGTCGGCAAGCCCTTTATGGGCGTCCCGTGGTGCGCGTCGGCTAGAGATCGGGACGGCACGCAGCAATGGGATTGGGCTTCTGGCATACCAGGGAGTACGTCGATCGTTGTTATCGCGAACGCCGATAGCGAGATCATTCTTTATCGCGGCTCAACCGTTGGCGGCGAACTCTGCGATTAGGCTTCAGGCTTTGGTCAGCCGAGGACAGTGTTTTTGAGGCGCGCAAATGGCCATATGTCCTCGTCCTAAGACCATCCAAACCCTTGCCCAGACCCTAAGGGCTCTGGCACTTCACCCTTGGATCAAAGCGCATAACGCTACATCGGCGGTCGACAGGCAAACTTCTCGCATGCCCCATATCCGGCCTCGAAACCGCAGTTAGAGCGTGACCCGAAGGGGCGAAAGAAGCCTGTTCAAATGGTATAATCGGGGCTACCCCGTCGGGAAGAGAATGGCGCCATCAGTCGAGATCGTGAAGCCCGTTATAGCAAACCTTGATAGAGGAAATGGGTTACTAGGCATGGCTCAACCAACTGACGCCACCGACGACGAGGGTTTTTTGGCCTGCGAAGGCTTGCCCATGCCCGAAGGCGCGCTTGCGTGGACGCTCACAATTCGTGATGGCAACGGCGACACCCACCGCACCGCTAGGCGCGGTGACTATGAGTACAGCGTGTACGCGTGGCATTCGTGGGACCACCGTGGGCGGGGTGTCCACGCCGCCGTTCTCAGCGTGGCGTTGATTGGTGCGGATGCACCGGTGGCCCTGCAGTGCACCAGGGCACCTGTGGCCCTGCACGTGTTCGCGGACGACTTCGCGGCCCGGAGATATGCCGAACGATGGGACACCACGCCTTGGGACCCCTGGGACACCGCGTCCATGGATGGGCACTGACATGAGGAACATGTACAGCGACTGGTATCGGTATCGGCGCGAAAACGAGGCATACCGGGCGATCACGGGTCGGGGTCGGCGAAGCAATGATCGCCCGCAGGAATACGCCCACGAAGAATGCGAATGCGGCCCACGCTGCGACTGCGAGGACGACTAGAGCGACTTCTCAAATCGCGCTTCCATCCCAGGCTCATCCGGGCGACAACCCCACCGCGATGCAGCGGGCTGTCAGCGCCGCTGCGCGGTGGTCCCCGGTAGACCGGAAGCCGCAGGCTGGACCGCGGTGCAGGGTGATTCGCTGCGGGTGCCGCGGCTCACCAACTCCACACCAGGCTGCCGCCCGACACTGGATGCCATCAGCGTGGACGGGGCGTTTAGGGGACTCGCATTCCCTCGGCGCTGACAGTCAGTCCTCTCCCAGTCGTCAGGTTAGTGAAGGTGGTGCCCTCGGTGGTCACCATGACTCGCCAGTTGAGTGCCCGGTAGGGGATCCCGTAGGTCAAGGGTGTGAAAGTCCTGTTTCCGCCGATGTTGCCGCACACCCATTCCCAGCTGCCGTCTGGGCGCAGTGTTATTCCGTTGGCGGGGCAGCTGCCGTAAAGGTTTGGCGTGGCGATGGTGAAGTCCACGCCGCAGGACACGGTGGTGGCGCGTACGTCGCAAGCGGTCCTTCCTGATGGTGTCTGGAACAGCACTGCGCCCCCCTGATCGGGGGGGAGATTCAGTTCCGCGTTGGTCGGTTTCGGCGGGTTAGACGCGATGGTCTTGGTCACTGTTTCCGGCGGGGGAGTAGCCGTGATGGTCGCTGCTGGGGGGCGCTGACGGGCGGGGTTGTAGCGACGGAATCTCGTTGTTGAGCCCATAGCAGCGCCGCGCCCGCGACTGCTATGACGCTGCCGGCCAGACCGGCCCACACCAGTGGCTTGGGGTTTCTGCGTGTCGGCACTGGTTCTGCGGCGGTGTTGCTTGGCGGAAGTGTCTGTGGGGCCAGCATGGGCGGGGGGTTAGCGGCGGCGGTCATCGCGGCCGCAGTCCAGTTATCTGCGGATGGGGAGGGCTTGTGTCCCGCGAGGGCTTTGGCGAAGGTGACCTGTTCCCGGTTCCCCGGACGGCTGGTGTTGGGTGTTCACGCGGCCGTGTTGGTGGTCGTGTGATGTCTTTCGTAGTCGATGGGGCTGCGGTAGTCCAGGGCGCTGTGGCGGCGGACCGGGTTGTAGAAGGCCTCGATGTACTCGAAGATCGCCGTGGCGAGCTCGGCTCGGGTGGTCCAGATCCGGCGGTCGAGCAGTTCGATCTGCATCGAGCCGAAGAATGACTCGATCATCGCGTTATCGAACGCCGAAGCCACCCGCCCCATGGATCCCAGCAGGCCGGCCTCACGGAGCCGGTGCCCGAAGAGCCAGGAGGTGTACTGCCTGGGTTCCGCGGTCCGAATGAACCACCGTGCCAACGGGTTTGCGCCGTAGTCGGGCCATATCCAGGGCGTCGGCGACCAGCTCGGTACGCAGGTGATCGGCGATCGACCAGCCCACCACCCGGCGGGAGAAGACATCGAGCACGACCGCGGCGTAGACCCAGCCCTCACCGGCTTGGATTCCAGCAGTCGTCGCAACGATTGGGATCAAGTGGCGTCTAGTAAAGCAGCCAGTCGTTCGGCGGGGGTGTCCCAGTCGAGTGTCTTGCGGGGTCGGCCGTTGAGCTCGTCGGCCACTGTCTGTAGTTCCTGGGGGCTGTGGTGGGCCAGATCGACGCCGCGTGGGAAGTATTGGCGCAGTAACCCATTAGTGTTTTCGTTGCTGCCGCGCTGCCACGGGGCTCCAGGGTCTGCGAAGTAGACCTCCATGTCGGTGGCCATGCTAAACGCGCGGTGTTCGGCCATCTCCGCACCTTGGTCCCAGGTCAAGGTTTCCCGTAGCGCTTCGGGCAGATGGCCAACTGTGGTGATCAGGCTTTCGCGCACGGCGTCCGCGCTTCGCTCCCGGCCGAGATGCCCGAGCATCACGTAGCGGCTGGATCGCTCGACCAACGTCGCGATCGCTGACCCGCCCGCAGCGCCGATGATGAGGTCGCTTTCCCAATGGCCCGGTACATCCCGTGCTTCTGCAGCGGCTGGGCGTTGGCTGATCGGTTTCATGGAATCGACGAACCGTGGCCGGCGCGCATCAGGCTGCTTGTGCGGCTTTCGGGCGGATCGGCCACGCCGCAACTGCTTGCTGAGCTCTCGTTTGAGTTCGCCGCGGGCGTGAACGTAGATCGCCTGGTAGATCGTCTCGGTGCTCACGCGCATCTCCGCTGTGGTCGGGAAGTCCCGGACCAGTCGGTTACTGATCTGTTGCGGCGACCACTTCTTGGTCAGTTTCGCTTGCACATAGGCCCGAAGTGCGTTGTTGGCGAGCAGCTTCGGTTCCCGCGGTCGGGCGCGACGCGCTACCGACAGGCGGTGGGCGGTGTGGGGCAAGTAGCCCCGTGTCGAGATGGTGTTGCGTTTCAGTTCCCGGCTGACTGTCGACGGTGAGCGTCCGAGTTCGGCGGCGATCGTGCGGATCGATACCCCAGCCCGATGAAGGTCTTTGATCTGCTCGCGTTCCACCAGGCTCAGATACTTGAGTCGATAACCTTCTCCACCTTGTTGAGGTCGACACTTCCACCGATCGCGCGCACCCTGCGTTCTGCCGTCACGCCGACCAGTGTCGGCTCTGGGTAGCGCACGATGCGGCCATCGGGATAGATCCGGCCACGGTTGATGATGGTGATGCCTTTGTCCCAATCGGTTGCCGATCGAGCATCGGCGCCGACGCGGGCCCTGGCCTGCGCACGGGTCAAGCCTTCCGCGCGCAACCGCAGGAACTCCTCCCTTCGAGGATTGACCTTGCGGACCTCACTGGTGCGGATACCGGCCTTGTAGGCCCACGAGTAGCAGGTGATCCGCGTGAACCCCAGTTCCCTGGCGACCGCTGAGACATTCGGGTTATCCGCCAGCCTTCGGAAGAACTCGGCTTTGTCCTCTGGGGTGTACGTTCGCGGCGTCGCCCGCTGCATGGTCAGCCCAGAGTTGCGCAACCAGTTGTAATCCGCATCCTGATGCACGCCCACTGCCCGTGCGGCCGCACGTACAGTGCCGCCCTTGTCGAGCAGTCTGAAGAACTCGTCCTTCTGTTCCTTGCTGTACTTCCGGCCAGCCATCGCCACCACCTCGAGTAGGTGTTGCGACGACTGCTGGAATCCAAGCGGTGCGGTGCTGGGTGATGTCAGTGACCCAGAGCCGGTCCGGGCCCTCGGCACGAAACTGACGGTTGACCAGATCCGGCCACGACGCCGCAGCGGGTCGGGGCCGGCGCCACCGGCGGCGGTGCACACCCTGCAGCCCAGCCAGTGCCATGCACCGCCACACCCGCTTATGGCCGATCCGCACGCCGTGGCCGTGGCGTAGTTCGGCGTGGATACGGCGCACCCCGTAGGTCTGGCGCGAGGCGGTGTGGATCGCGGCGATGGTGTTGGCCAACTCCGCATCAGCGCGATCCCGTGCCGAGGCCGGCCGGCCGCGCCATTCGTAAAAGCCCGAGGTCGAGACCTTCAGGACCCGGCAGGCCACCGCGACAGGGAACCCGTCGGCGGCAAGCTCCTGGACCAGCCGGAACCCTATTTTGGGAGGATGTTCTCCCGGGCGAAGTAGGCGCTGGCCCGTTTGAGGATCTCCACCTCCATCTCCAGGACCCGTTTCTCCCGGCGCAGCCGGACCAACTCGGCACGCTCGTCTTTGGTCAGGCCTTCCTTGTGGCCTTCCTCGACATCGGCCTGGTCTATCCAGCGGCGCAAGCAGGACTCGCTGATCCCCAGGTCCTTGGCGATCTGGGCGATCGGCTTTTCCCGCAGCCGGGCCAACTCCACCGCGCGACGGCGGAACTCCTCCGGGTGAGCAGCAGGCATTCTTCTCGGACTCCTTCCGTTGAGACGATCATCGCCTCAACCTCGGTGTCCGGGAAAGCGGGAACAGGTCACACGATGCAATGCACCACATGGGCTACCAACTCCTGGCCCAACGCAGAGCGTTGCGTGGGTGCGAACTCCGCAGGGGTCGCGTTGATCGTCTTCATTAATACGGCTTCCAGCGCATCAGGGTCTGCCGACCAATCATCGAATAACTCGGGGCAACTTAGCGGATCCACTCCGTCAGGTGGCGTAGGCGTGGACTCACCGAACGTCCCAAGTGTGAATGGTCCAAACGTCGGCTGCACTTGGGTCAGTGGCTATACGAAGAGCAACGGCACTAGCGTCAGCGGGTATTGGCGATGCTGAGGCTGCGTGAGACATGGCAACTAACCTCCTCGAAAAAGCCCGGCCCGATTCCTATGTAGACCGATAACGGCGGCAACACGGCGGACGGCAAGATCACCCGGATGCTTACAAAGGCGCGCCGACCGCGGTATTCGAAAGCGACCAGTTTCGGGTCGCCACGCCGTCGCGGCCCGTTCGCCCGGTGCCTCCGCCTTAATTGGACATGGGGTTCCTTTGGTTTATTTGGCTGCTAACGCGGCCCAGACCAGAACGACCACCCCGATTGCCATGAAGATGGCGACGAGGGGACCGTCGGTGAAGCCGGGGTTGTAGGTCTGATCCATGAACATGTGTTTTCTCCTTCGCGGGCTGTTGTGTTGGCGTTGCGGTGGGGCGCGGGACACCGCTCGCCCCGAGCAAGGGGGCGGGCGTCATGGCGGAGCCTCAGCAAGGCGGTCTGCAGCAACCCGGTTTGACGCCCCACCAACAAGATCAGTCCCAGCCGATTGTCCTTACGAACCTCTAAATGACACCCGAGCTCACGGTCATGCCAGTCTGCTGTTGGACGGTTCGGCGGCGAACGCCTGCAGCACCAGCGCGTTGCCGGGGCACATTTCGTACACGGACGCCACAACGATTTGCGCCGCCTCGCGCACCGTGAATCCGGCGTCGATGCCGTTGTTCATCAGCATGCTGACCGTCGACGGCATCGGCCGATTGTCGATTGCCGAACAGATGGTGTACGCGAGTTCGAGTTCGGGGGCGGCGTTGGCGGGGGCAGCGGTGATGATGGCGGCACCGGCGAGGGCGGCGGCGGTCAGAGTCTTCAACATTGCGGTTCTCCTTCTTCTGTCTCCGGCGTTGGGCCGGCGATCCAATGCGACGTGTTCGTCGTGTGACCTAATTGTTTGTCGGTCAGATCAGCAGCGATTAGGTAGCGGACTACCTGACTTCGGCGGGTGCGGGCTGGGTGACCACTCACTTGAATGGCGAGGCGAGATCGCCATAGGGGCGCTGGGGCCTGCAACCCCAGGCGTGTAGTTCTGGCTCCCGATGCGCAGCCAGCTTGCCGACGCTGAACGGCGGATGGATCACCTACAGCGATCACCCGCCGATGACGGTGGACTTGCGACTCTAGGCCCGTGGGCGAAGGCGGGGGTTCCATCACTGTGCAGGAAAAGTCGACAGTCATGGCCGCCACGGGTTTTCTTGTACTGGCGTACCATTAATATATAGCTAAGCTATATATCTTGTGGTGAGAGCCGTCCGGGCGGCTGCGCCCGAGGCCACCCTGTTGGCCAAGGTCGGAGGTCTGAAGCGCGGCAGGACGCATGGACTTTGGCCCGGGGGGCCGTGGCTAGAAAATGCTGCGGGTTGTTGCACTTGTGTGCGCCCGGATGCTGCCCTACCTGTCCGGACAGACCGACGCGGTGCACGATGCCGACACCGG
>CALBET010001086.1 GCA_937888665.1 uncultured Acidobacteriota bacterium | reverse complement strand
ACCGACAGCCGTTCCCGGCTACGCCCGCGGCCGGCACCGGCGATCTGGCCGGTCCAGTGACTGACGCCCTGGCCCGCATCGCGCCGGCGCTGCGGCAACAGCGCTTTCCCACTGATGCGGTACGCACGATCGGCATGTCCGGAGACGGTCGCCTGCTGTGGTATCTGTACGACCTGCTGCGGCTCGCGGGACGCGACTCGGTGGCAGTCGTGGTCGAGGCGTTCGAGGAGCTCAGTGGCGCCACGTTTGCCGGAGAGCCGTTCACGGCCATGGGCGACCGCATCCTCGCGTGGGACCTCCCGGCCCCCCCAGACTACCGGCGGCTCAAACGTGACCTGTTCCTGCTGATCGAACCGCGATGGGCACCGTTCTTCGATGACGAGGACTCCGCCATCGACTGGCGGCTGGTGGGGTGGGGTGGCGTCTTCATCGACGATCGCCCGTCCGCGACGATGGGCGAGATCTGCCCCCGCGGGTGCATCCCCGCGCTGGACGAACCGGCCGTGACTGATGCGGACGGCGGGTCCTGGTATCCGGACGACGCCCTGGTGTTTGGCGTCGTCGTTGGCGGGGAGGCGCGCGCCTACCCGAAGAACATCATGGAAGTGCACGAGATGGTCAACGACAGGCTCGGCGAGCGCCGTCTGGCCATCCCCTACTGCACCCTGTGTCTGTCAGCGCAGGCGTACTTCACCGACGACGTCGAAGGCTTCGAGCCACTGCTGCGGACTTCCGGGCTACTGTCCCGCTCGAACAAGTTCATGTACGACGTCACGACATTCTCCGCCGTCGACACCTTTACCGGCGAAGCTATCTCCGGACCGCTGCGTGACGCCGGCGTCACGCTCTCGCAAACCACGGTCGTGACCTCCCCCTGGGGTACCTGGCGTGCGGCACACCCGGACACCACGATCGTCGCAGAGGATGGTGGCATCGGCCGAAGCTACCCATCGAACCCGCTGCGCGGCCGCGACGACGCCGGACCTATTTTTCCGGTCGGCGATGTCGACCCGCGGCTTGGCGTGCACGATGTGGTGCTGGGGGTGCTGGACGCTGGAGGGACGCCAGTGGCGTTCCCGGTCGGGCCGGCGCGCCTGGCGCTGGAAGCCGGCGAAGAGGTCGCCCTCGCGGGAGTAACGCTGCAGCCCGATTCCGGAGGGCTACGCGCGTTCATCGACGGCGAGGAGATTCCGGCGCATGAAGCCTTTTGGTTTGCGTGGAGTCAGTTTCAGCCGCACACGCGCCTCTGGGAACGCTAGCGCCAAGACCCTCGGCGAACGCCGCTCCCCTTTTCAGCGCACCACGCCTCCCTTCGGCGGTCGATGCGCTCTACGGAGTGCAGCCTCCACGTCCTATTGCCTCATTCCCCGAAACCACGCCATCCCGATAACCCGGATATCCCCGCGCCATCACGCTGGCGCGATTTCCGGGCTACGACCACGATCTGCGCCGCAGGACCCGATCAGGAATAAGTTGACCGTTCTGGGCGTCGAGACACCCGTTCGGCAAGGCGTGAGAAGTGCACATACCGGCTGTATGTAAGCGCCGAACAACGCCGCCGGGCGGAGTGCATCGGCGGTCAGAATGGTCAAGTTATTCCTGACCGGGTCCTAAGTGTATGCCGTGCAACCGCTTGACGACGTATGACTGACGGGGGCAAAATGGCAAGCGGACCGCAGGAGGCGTCGGCGCGAGGACGCGGCTGCAGTCTTGACCGCCAATTCCCGCCATCCACCGAAAGAACGTTAGACAGAACACTGAAACGAGTCGCTCCAGTAACAGATGACCGCCCATCGAGGCGCTACCAAGCGTCGTGCGTTTCCCGGAGTGGCCTTCACGGCCCTTCCGCTGGCATCTGGACAACGCGGCCCAATGTCGTCACAGGCGGTGCATGTATTTGCAGGGCAGGACCGCTTCGGCGAGCACAAGGGGCTCGGGATCAGCACGATCGACTTCAAGGTATCCGCCGAGGACGGCGGCGGAGGCGTTCTCGTGATAGAGAACACGAACCGGGTAAAGGGCGGTCCCGCACGTCATCTCCACGCGGAGCAGGATGAACTTTTTTACGTGCTGGAGGGCGAATACGTCATCGAGGTTGGCCAAGAGCGATTCAATCTAACGCCTGGCGATTCGATCCTTGCCCCGCGGAAGGTTCCCCACGTGTGGGCGTACGTTGGAAACACTCTCGGCAGGCTCCTCATCACGTTTACGCCGCCCGGCCAAATGGAAGCCTTCTTTCGTGAAGTATCGAAGGCCAACGCCATGCCGCCGCGGGACCCCGCCGTCTGGCGCGCGCACGGCATGGAAATACTCGGACCGCCGCTGCCCGTGTGAGAAGGCACGTCACGCGGGCCGACGCCTAACCGCCAAATGGACCCGACTGACGCCGGTTGCCGATCGCTAGCGTAAGGCCGCAGCGACAACGACAGGGCCATTCGGATGATTACTTCAGCATTACCCCTCTTGTTCGTAGTCGCGGCGATTGTCTTGCTTGCCGCCACGAGGAACCTATTTGCCTCGTCACCGTTCGTCATTGCTGCTCAAGTCGCGGCACTGGGGCTGAACGTATGGGCACGGCGCTCATTTCAGAAAGGCACGTTTCGCGTGTCGGCCGAGCCCGGCGGCGATTCGATCATAAGACGCGGGCCCTATCGCTTCATTCGGCACCCGATGTACTCAGCGGCGCTCCTCTTTATATGGGCGTCGGTGGTCAGTCACCTGTCGGCTCTAACTCTAGCGATCGGCATCTCCGTCACAGCAGTGGCCATCGCCAGGGTCCTTGCCGAGGAACGACTGCTCAGCGTGGAGTACCTTGAGTACGCCGACTACGCTCGAGCCACGAAAGCCTTGGTGCCGTATCTGTTTTGAAGACGTTCGACAACGTGCGGCCCCGTCGGTGGATACGAACAAAACAGAGTTCGTCGGCGCGTTCGAGAACGAGGGGAGCGACTGGCAGCCGAGTCAAGACCCGGCCCGGGTCCGGGTGCATGACTTCATCGACGACGCGCTCGGGAAAGTGATTCCGTACGGGGTGTACGACCTGGCGCGCAACACAGGCTGGGTCAACGTCGGCATCGGCCACGATACGCCGGCGTTCGCGGTGGCCTCCAGTGTACCGGTGGTGGCGACACATGGGTACGAAGACCGCTGGTCTTACGGTCAAAGCCAAGCGTGATACCCGTAAGCATCCGCTGGGCGTGAAGGGTCACGATGTCAAGATGGACGCGCTGCTTCTTACGCGAGCCGACTTTCATGCCGGACTGCCGAACTCAGACATTGACCATGAGTAGCAATAGCACGACGAATTCCGAAGATATCATGCAAGTTGTTGTGGGTGCGTCGGCGCTGTCTGTCCCAGTCGCCTTTTCAGAGGAAGCTTGGAGTCTTAGTCGGACGCTGCCGACGCAGAACCTGATCTTCCTCGTTGCTATGTCACTGCTTTTCATCAACTTGTACTCGTTTAGCAGTATTTTTCAAAAGAACGTTCGCCATCGCATACCGGCATTTCTCACACGGACCGTTGTTGACTATGGCGTTACACTTTTCGTTGTGATGATTGTGCTGTTTGCTCTGAATCGATTGCCACTTTTTGCCGAGCCAATTGTGGCAATCAAGCGCATCCTGATATTGTCGTTTCCAGCATCAATGGGAGCCGTCGTTGTCGACAGCTTTGACAAAGAATAGTGGGCAACCGGAACCTCTCAGCGGCAGTCAAGAGAGCGGGATTGGGACAGCGACCAGCCCGGCAACCACCAGCGAAGGATCCCAGGATCTGTTCTCAGGACAGCGTCGAAGCAACTGCGCTGCGCAAGATTGGAGCGTGCCAGCGATTTCACATGAACTCTACGAACTGGTGCGCGGAATGATCGGTCCGATCTTTGGTATCGGTGAGTTGACTCGCGACGCTCGAGCCAATGGTCGACCTCATCCTTCCTGGGTGGGAGCCTGGCGATTCCGTTCACGTCGCAGCCTGTTCCAACTGCGGCGCGGTACGCTGGTTCGACACCAACGCCACGTCTGGCAAGGACCGCCAAGAGGACGCGGCATGCTTGGCCTGCGGCGCGGCCATTCCGTGGCAGCGGCCAGATTGCGAACGATGCGGCTGGACTTATCGAAGCGAGGCGACCGAGGCGGCGGCACCAGAAGACGGATCGCGAGAAGGCGAGCTGCTACACCTCATTGACATTGCTCACGCGACGATTCAGACGTAATTGGCGGTGGACGCGAGCCTGCTCAGCGACCGCTCGCGGCGGCCTCTGCCAGCCGCGCGGTTCGGAGCATGCCAGGCATCGAAACGTTCCCCTCATGGCAGGCGAATTCGTAGATGGTCTCGTCGCGACGCTTGAGCGGGATCTCCGCCGTCCAGGGTGACGCCCAGGTGCTGGGGTCGGTCAAGGTGAGCTGGTAGGTGATGGTGTCGGGGCCGCTCCGTGTGAACCGCTCGACGAGACGAAGCCCGTCGGCCGCGCCGTAGAAGTAGCTCCCAGCCGAGAAGTTTCGCGTTTCGACCACCAGGGTGTCGCCGTCCCAGTGCCCGCGCGGATCGCCATTCCACTGCCGGATGTTCTCCGGCAGGTGGGGGTGCCCGTCGAGCGCGATGAGCCGTGCGTCATGAAACGCTTCACTGATGAACGCCAGATGATCCGGGGTCTGCACGATTTGATAGAAGGTGTACGGGCCTGAACCGAAATTCCCACCCAGCCTCGGCACGCCGGTGGTCACGCACCGGTGAAAGTTATTGAGGTCCTCCGGACCGGTCTTGAACTCCCAGCCGGTGTCGACACCCGTCTCGCGGGCCTGCCCGGCCGCGGTCCGCGCCGGAATGCGCCCATCGGGTGGGTCAATGACCTGCGACGTCCGATTTGTGAACTCAACATCGACCATACCCAGAGAGTTGCTGGTCGACGACGCGCCGCCGTAGGTGTCGATGTCATTCAACGCCGCAAAGAACGCTCCCTCCGGGGTCGTGAAGGCGCTTCGACCGTTCTCGAAGATCCGCTCCGCCCGGGCGCGTAGCGTCGCAACCTCTTCCTCGGTCAGAAATTCGCGCCCGGCAAACGCGGGAGGACGCTGCAACGGCGTCGCGGTGTTACTGAGCCAGACCCCCTGCAGATCGGGCCGCCCGTCTGACAGACGAGGCGGGGTCCAGTCCTCTGCCGACTCGGTCTGCGCGCCGGCGGGGGCGACCGCACCGACCGACGTCACCGCGATCACGACGACGAGGCGAGCGAAAACTCGGTAGCACATACGACCCTCCTTCGGCTGTAGCCATTCTACCGCGAGGTGAAGTCCCTGCCCCAAGTAACCGTCGCGGGCCTGG